>CALQJH020000015.1 GCA_943330835.2 Candidatus Kuenenia stuttgartensis | reverse complement strand
GATCTTTCACCCAACCTTCCAAAGCCCCTATTACCGAGCCCTCCACTTCATTGATATCATTGGACATTCTGCTCATCAAATCACCTTTTCTTTTTTCGGTGAAATAGCCAATGGGTAAACTAAGCAGCTTGTTGTACATTTCGATGCGTAATCGAGTAACAATACGATTCTTCATAGGACCAACCGTACGAGCTGCGAAATATAAAAAAAGGTTTTTAAAAAAAATAGAAAGGATAATGAAAATACAAACGATGGACAGCGCATGGTAAGCTCCGCCTTCACTCATCATTTTTGCCAAATATTGATTAACGGTGTTTACTATGGAAACTGAAGTTGATTTAGTACCAATATTCGTTTGATTTGCACCAAATAATAATTGCAGAAAAGGAAACAACATCGCTAAAGACAATATCGAAAAAGTAATCGATAATAGGATGGAAACCAGATAAATCAGGATAGACCCTTTATAATCTTTTAAATAACTTAAAACCCTGGAATATTTTCTCATTTTTTAATAACATGCTTTGTAAGGGGCAAAGTAACTAATTTTACACCTAATAAACTCATTAATATTATGATAGAAGGGAAAAGACAGAAACAAGTTGCGGCAGTATTAGAGAAAGATTTGAATGAGATTTTTCAACGATTGGGACTTTCCATGATTGATGGAGGAATGGTTTCCATTGCATCGGTAAAAATTACTCCGGATCTTTTTGATGCGAGAATTTATCTTAGTTTCTTTAAAGTAAAAGATGCCATTGCTGCACTTAAAATAATTCAAGAGAGAAGCTGGGAAATTAAAAAAGAACTCACGGTGAGAGTAAGGCACCAACTCCGCTCAATGCCACAACTGAATTTTTATATTGACGATACACTTGATTATGTCGACAAAATGGAACAATTGTTTAAAGACATCAAAAACAAAGAAGAGAAAAAATAAACCCCCCTACTCCAATAAATGTATTTAAATTTTGCATGGCGATATTTCAGAGCAAAAAAATCTACTCACGCTATCAATATTATTGCATGGGTAACTACTGCTGTAATCGCCTTTGCAACCTGCTGTCAGATTCTTGTACTGAGTGTTTTTAATGGCTTTGAAGACCTCGTAAAATCTTTGTACTCTTCTTTCTATGCCGACATGAAAATTGTTCCTGCTAATGGAAAGACATTTGTATTGACCCCACAAAAAATAAAAGAACTTAGCAGCAATACATCCGTTGATTATTTATCCTTAATTGTAGAAGAAAAAGCACTGATTCAAAACGGGGAATCACAAACCATTCTCCAGCTCAAAGGCGTAGACAATAACTATAAATATGTGTGTGGCATTTCCGCTAACATAAAAAAGGGGAAATACGATTTAGGTGATGCAGAAAACCCATTCCTCATTGTAGGTGTAGGATTACAAAATGCTGCAGGAATAAGTATGAATGAAGCTTTGGGCCCAGAAAGACTTACCGTCATTTTACCCAAAACAAATAACAGCAGTAATGACCCTCTAGAAACTTTAAGCGAAGGGATTATTAGTCCATCCGCCGTTTTTTCTATTCAACAAGATTTCGATAATGCTTATGCCATCACCAATATTGATTTTGTAAAACAACAAATGGGCATGCGTGATGACGCCTTTAGTGCTGCAGAAATAAAATTAAAACCTGCCGTAAACGACAAGGATACTAAAGCTGCCTTGAATAAAATATTGGGCGATAGATTTATTATTAAAAATAGATACGAACAAAATTCAAATCTCTACAATACCATGAAGACTGAAAAGTGGGCCATTTATTTGGTGCTTACTTTAATTTTAATCATCGCTGCCTTTAACATGATCAGTGCGTTATCTATGCTTGTACTGGAAAAAAAACAAGACATTGCCATACTCAATAGTATGGGTGCGACGTTTGGTCAGATTCGAAATATTTTTCTCGCAGAAGGATTGTTGTTGGGAATAATTGGAACCGCGATAGGCATTATCCTTGCTGCAACCATAAGCTTATTGCAAATACATTTCAAATTTATAAAAATAGAAGGTGGTTCTTTTTTAGTTGACTATTTTCCTGTCAAAGCTATTGCTACCGATTATTTGCTGGTAACATTTACATCATTGGTTATCGTTGTGATTGCTTCCTGGATCCCTTCCATAAAAGCTGCCCGTCACAAATCAACATTAGCATAACTAGTATCAGTAATCGCCCAAAGTTTCCGGCAATTGATCAAGTGCTTTTTTTAATTGTTCATCGTTGGGTGCAATGCCATGCCATTCGTGAGTGCCTTCCATAAAATCTATTCCTTTTCCCATTATGGTAGTCATCAATATTACAACAGGACTTCCGTTCCCCAATAGTGATTTTGCTTTATCCAATCCAGCCAATACCTCCTCCATGTCATTGCCATTCATTTCTACAACCAGCCAATCAAAAGATTCAAATTTTGCTTTTAAATTACCCAAACCCATGACTGATTTTGTAGCGCCGTCAATTTGCTGACCATTATAATCAATTGTTGCGATAAGATTGTCTACTTTTTTATGTGCCGCAAAAAGAATGGCTTCCCAATTTTGTCCTTCGTCCAATTCGCCATCACCATGCAGAGAATATACTATGGCGTCATCTCCATTTAATTTTTTGGCTAAAGCTGCGCCTAATGCCACACTTAATCCCTGACCAAGAGAGCCGCTTGACATTCTTACGCCAGGCAAACCTTCGTGAGTAGTAGGATGACCTTGCAAACGACTGTTTATTTTTCTAAACGTGGCTAATTCTGCAACAGGAAAATAGCCAGTACGAGCCAAACAGCTATATAAAAGTGGAGAGATATGTCCATTACTTAGAAAAAACAAATCCTCACCAATTCCATCCATTTCAAAACTGCTGTTTCTTTTCAACTGCTTAAAATACAATGCCGTAAGAAAATCTGCACAACCCAAAGACCCACCAGGATGACCGCTTTGAACAGCATGAACCATTCTTACGATATCTCTTCTGATTTGAGATGCAATTTGGGGTAAGCCAGGATTATCCATGAGTATAAAATTTGATTGCAAACCTACTTTAAGTTCATGTTATTGACAAAGAAAATAATAATAAAATACGAAGAGCTAGATGTGGGCTTTTTTTCTTAACATTGTGATAGTCAAAGAGGGACATACAATCCGTCCTGACTAGATGGAGGACGTTTTGATGCAATTCATACTTTTTCCAAATTGAACATTATTATTAAATTTCGTGAGGCTTCTTGTAATATAATTCCCATATGGACAAAATACTACTTAGTAGTGGCTTAGCTTTTATAATTACTTTTTTTGCAATCCCCGTAATTATTCAGGTTGCAAAAGACAAAAAACTATTCGACAAGCCAGATGGCCGGAAAGTTCATAAAGCTGTAATTCCTACTTTAGGAGGATTGGGCATTTTTGCAGGATTTGTTATTGCTACGTTGCTAGGTGTTCCTCAAGGAGGGGCATCAGAACTTCAATATTTTATTGCAGCATCTATCGTGATATTTTTTCTTGGTATTAAAGATGATATTTTAATTCTTTCTCCTACCAAGAAATTTATGGGTCAACTTATTGCCGCCGGAATTCTCATTAAATTTGGAGGTGTTCAAATTAGCAATATGCATGGTTTTTTAGGAATTTACGAAATGCCGCATTTAGCTAGTATTGTACTTTCATTTTTTACTATTATTGTGATAACCAATTCATTTAATCTTATTGATGGGGTAGACGGACTTGCAGGAAGTATTGGCATTTTGACTTCTTTCGTATTTGGAGCATACTTTTTTTATACTAATCAGTTGACCTATGCGGTAATGGCTTTTTCACTAACAGGAAGTCTTATCGGTTTTATTATTTATAATTTTCCACCTGCAAGAATTTTTATGGGAGACACAGGCTCCTTATTAGTTGGTTTAATTAATGCTATTCTGGTAATAAAATTTATTAATATAGCTTCGGCACCAACAGCTACATTGCACCTGGGGTCAGCAATTAGTATAGGTTTCGCTATACTCATGATTCCCCTATTTGATACCCTTCGAGTCTTTGGGCTTCGTATATTTAGTAGAAGATCTCCATTTAGTCCCGATAGAAATCACATTCATCATTTCTTATTAGACTTAGGCCTTAGCCATAGAATCACTACATTAGTATGTGTTTTTTCAAACGTGGTTTTTATTATGCTCGCATTAGGATTCCGGTCAATCGGCACTACTTATCTAATGATGTTGCTATTTGTTACGGCGCTTTTATTAACCGGAATAGTATATGCACTTAGACAAAGAAAACGAGCAGCCTTAAATAAAAAATCTTTTGATAGCGAACTGGTGAAATCAGAAAAATTATTTTCACTGGTTTCGGAGATGATTAATGTGGAGTAATCTTATCCTATTAAATTTAAAGTAAAAAATAACGAGCAGTTTTTATAAATTTGCTTTGCAATTCATAATATTATGTCAGATTTAAATCAAATAATGCTTGACAACAGCGCAATGATGTCAAAAGCCATTAACCATTTAGAGACCGAATTATCAAAGATTAGGGCTGGTAAAGCAAGTCCTTCGATGCTTGACAATATAATGGTTGATTACTATGGGAACCCTACCCCACTGAATCAGGTAGCAAATGTTACCGTTCTAGATGCGAGAACTATTTCTGTTCAGCCATGGGAAAAAGCAATGTTACAGCCTATAGAACGCGGAATTATGGTAGCTAATATTGGTATTACACCTCAAAATGACGGAGTTAATATCAGACTTTTTTTACCGCCTCTAACAGAAGAAAGAAGAAAAGAATTGGTAAAAAAATGCAATGGAGAAGGTGAAATTGCAAAAGTATCTATCAGAAATATCAGAAGAGATAGTATTGAGCAAATTAAAAAACTCCAAAAAGATGGTATAAGCGAAGATGAATGCAAGGATGCAGAAAAAAACACACAGGATAATACCGACAAATTCATCGCTTTAATTGATAAACACCTTGCGGCGAAAGAAAAAGAAATTATGGCTGTGTAAAGTAACATTCTTCTTTTTATTTTACTCTTCAAAGATTCAGGCAAAACACAATGATGCAGTCTTCCAAAGAAGCTTTATTTATTTTATGTTCAATTCCTTTTTACAGCCTGGTTATTATTGCTGAAATTTTATTCAGTAATGTTCAACATAAAAAATACTACTCGTTAAGCAGTACTTTTCAAAATATTTACTTCACCTTACTCAATGCTGGAATTGATCTTATTTTAAGAGCGCTTTTTTATATCGCCATTTTAGCTTGTTGTTATTTGCATCATTTTATAAAAATCGAAAACGTTTATTTATATTGGATTGTATTATTCTTCTTGGAAGATCTGGCATTTTATGTTGAGCATAGAGTTGACCATTACTGTAGAATTTTTTGGGCGGTGCATGTAACGCATCATTCATCTGATGAATATAATTTAACAACAGGATTCAGATCATCAGTCTTTCAACCTGTTTACCGATTTGTTTATTTTATTCCAATTGCCTTTTTAGGATTTAGCCCCTTGGATATTATTTTCATGTACTCGATCACTCAAACTTATGGAATACTCGTACATACTCAATACATCAAAAAAATGCCGGGTTGGTTTGAAGCTTTTTTTGTAAGCCCATCTCACCATCGTGTGCATCATGCAAGTAATGTAATATACCTTGATAAAAATATGGGAATGTGTCTGATTATTTGGGACAAACTTTTTGGTACATTTCAGGAAGAGCTTGAGGCGGAAACTATTGTATATGGATTAACGAAGCCAATTGCCAAAACCAACAGCCCATTCAAAATAATTTTACATGAATGGGTAGCCATAGGAAAAGATTTATCAAAATCAATTTCTTTTGCTACAAAATTAAAATACTTATTTATGCCGCCGGGATGGAGTCATGATGGCAGTAGTTTAACGGCCGCAGAAATGAGAAAAAAATTAACTTAGCTAATTGAATTTCACTTCAATTCATTTTCAAACATGCAAATCATTCCAATAGAGGATTCAAAAAGTGCACGACTTTTTATTGAAGTGCCCTTAGTTATTTATAAAAACAATGCCAATTGGATAAGACCGTTGGACAAGGACATAAATGAAATTTTTAATGAAAAGAAGAATAAGGCTTACCGATTTGGTAAAACCATTCGTTGGATATTGAAAGATAATCAGGGTAATTTAATTGGGCGAATTGCAGCATTTGTAAATAGCAAATACAAAAATAAAGGAGATGAATTCGCTGTAGGAGGAATTGGTTTTTTTGAATGTATCAATAACCAGGATGCTGCAGATTTATTATTTGACAATGCCAGACATTGGTTGATCAAAGAAAATGTTGAAGCAATGGATGGCCCTATAAATTTTGGAGAACGTGATCGTTGGTGGGGCCTTTTAACAGAAGGTTTCAGCCAGCCACTCTATGGTATGAATTACAATCCGATTTATTATAAAGACTTGTTTGAAACCTACGGATTTCAGCCCTTTTATCAACAATATTGTTTTGGCATGCTTCCCAAAGAACCCTTAAATGATAAAATTTGGGAAAAACACGATAGTATAGCTGCAAACCCTGATTACTCCGCTCGTCATCTGGAAAAGAAGCACCTCGAAAAATATGCTGATGATTTTACAGAAGTGTACAATAAAGCATGGGCAGGTCATGGTGGATTGAAACAATTATCGAAGGAACAAGTTTTGATGATGTTTAAAAAAATGAAACCTGTGATGGATCCAAGAGCAATCTGGTTCGCTTATTATCAGGGAAATCCCATAGCAATGTTTATCAACCTGCCTGATTTGAATCAATGGTTCAAATACCTGAACGGTAAATTTGATTTGTTGAATAAATTATATTTTCTGTGGCTAAAAACATTTAAAATCAACAGAAAATTGACTGGCCTGGTTTTTGGAATCATTCCAGAATTTCAAAGCAAAGGAATAAATGCCTATATCATTGCAGAAACATCAACCATGCTGCTTAAAAAGAAGTTGCCCTATACCAATTATGAAATGCAATGGATTGGTGATTTCAATCCAAAAATGATGAATATGGCAAAAAATGTAGGAGAGGTATTTAATTCTCGTCAATTGACAACTTACCGATATCAATTTGACAGAACAAAGCCATTTAAAAGACATCCAATAGTGTAATAGTCTAAGATTAAAGAATTAAATTTGACCTCTGAAAAATAAAGATTAGCCACGGCTAATAAGAATATGGATAAATTTATCGTTTCCGCCAGAAAATACAGACCTCAAAATTTTAGTACTGTCATTGGGCAGGCTCATATTACCACTACGCTCAAAAATGCCATCAACAATAACCAGTTGGCCCATGCTTTTTTATTTTGTGGTCCAAGAGGTGTAGGAAAAACAACCTGTGCCAGAATATTAGCCAAGACAATTAATTGTGAAAGCCGGACGAAAGATGGAGAAGCCTGTAACAAATGTAACAGCTGTATTTCTTTCGATAATGGCAACTCCTTCAATATACATGAACTCGATGCGGCTAGTAATAATGGCGTAGATGAAATGCGAAAGCTCATTGAGCAGATAAGATTTGCGCCTCAGGCAGGGCAATACAAAGTGTATATTGTAGATGAGGTTCATATGCTTAGCACCAATGCATTCAATGCCTTTCTCAAAACTCTTGAAGAACCACCACCTTATGCTATTTTTATTTTAGCCACTACAGAAAAACATAAAATTCTTCCAACAATTCTTAGCAGGTGTCAGATATTCGATTTTAAGCGCATAACCATTAACGATACTGTTGAGCATTTAGAAGAAATTATTAAAAAAGAAAAGATTGTGGCAGAAAAAACTGCCCTTCATTTCATCGCGCAAAAAAGTGAGGGCTGTTTGAGAGACGCACTTAGTATTCTGGATAAAATTGTAAGTTTCACAGGAGGAAAAATCACTTATAAGAATACGCTTGAGCACCTCAATATTCTTGATGAAGACTACTATTTTAAGCTATTAGATCAAATGCAGCATCAACAATTAGCAGATGCCTTGCTCTTGTTTGACGAAATCAACCAAAAGGGTTTTGAAGGAGATACTTTCCTTGAAGGATATACTGAATTCATCAGAAATTTACTTGTTTGTAAAGATGAAAAAGCTGCAAAACTATTAGAAGTAGCTGAGGAATTCAAGCCCAGATATGTTGAAAATGCTGCAAAAATTGAAATAGGCTGGCTCATTGCTTCATTAAATATTATCAATGATTCTCTTATTCAATACAAACAAACGCGTAACAAAAAATTACATGTAGAATTGCTTTTAATAAAATTGGCTTATTTAAAACAGGCCATTGAAATTACTACTACAGAAAGCGGGCTTAGTAAAAAAAAAATAATTGATACCGTAAAAGCTGTTTCCTTTAAGGCAATTCCAATTACTCTCGCCCCTCATTCAACAAAAGTTGAAAACGTTTCAACTGCGAAAAAAAATACGACAGCTGTTCTCCTTATTGAAGAACCCAAAAAAACAATTAAATCAATTGCAGCACCAATAATAAATCAGGAAAATCCAATTCCTGAAAAAACAACTGCAAAGCTTGGGTCTTTGAGTAAAATCAGACAGCAAATTGCCAGTCAGCATAACAAAGAAGTATTATCAACAACGCTCAATATTGAAAAACTATCAGAAGCATGGGGCCTTTTTATTGAAAAACTTCAACTTCAAAATAATCATTCTGCCGCAACAAATTTTAAAAATGCGGAGTTAAAGATTGTAGATGAGCATTCCTTTGAAATTATTACAGAAAGCAATATTCAACAGAAATTTATAGAGGGAGAAAGGGCCTCTCTTGTTACGCACCTTCAGGATTTTTTCAACGACAGAATTTTAAAATATCAATTATTGCTTATAGAAAAGGAAATGGAGAATACAGATGAAAATGTAAAGGCCATTAATACAAAAGAACATTTTAACATCCTTACGGAACAATACCCTTTAATAAAGATTTTGAAAGAAAAATTAAAATTAGACCTTTAATATTAAAAGAATTTCAAATTAATCTCTTAAAAGTTAATTTTAATCTTTTTGCATTAATTTCGGGCTCACAAATAATAATAAAATAAAAATATATGGCAGAGGTAATAAGAATGCCCAGACTGAGTGATACGATGACAGAAGGCAAGATTGTAGCTTGGAATAAAAAAGTGGGAGATAAAATTAAGCCCGGTGATGTTTTGGCTGATGTAGAAACAGACAAAGCCACTATGGAGTTGGAAAGTTACAATGATGGCGTTTTATTGCATATTGGTGTAGAAGCAGGTAATGCCGTTCAAGTTGATGGAATATTAGCTATCGTTGGAAAAGCAGGAGAAGATTTCAAAGATTTATTAACTGATAAAAAAGCAGAAAGCCCTTCGGCTGTTGTGGAAGCTTTAGCAACAGCATCAGTTGCTTCAAGTCAACCGATCGCAGCTACAGTAGCTTCATCAAATGAAGATAGAGTTAAAGCATCTCCATTGGCTAAAAAAATTGCAGCTGATAAAGGAATAGATATCAGCAAATTGGCAGGAACTGGTGATGGAGGAAGAGTGATCAAAAAAGATGTAGATGATTACAGTCCATCAACTACTAAAATGGATGCAATACCGGTTTTCAACTTTGTTTCTACTACAGAAGAAGGACATACCGATATTCCACTAACTCAAATGCGGAAAACAATTGCACGTAGACTGAGTGAAAGCATGTTCAATGCACCTCATTTCTATCTCACAATGGAGATGAATATGGATAATGCAATAGCCGCAAGAAATTCAATCAATGAAATCAGCCCAGTAAAAGTTTCTTTCAATGATATGATTATAAAAGCTTGCGCTGCAGCTTTGCGTCAGCACCCAGACGTTAACAGCAGCTGGATGAATGATTTTATCCGTCGCAATCATCATATTCATATTGGTTCAGCAGTTGCAATGCCAGAAGGTCTTATTGTTCCTGTAATAAAGTTTGCCGATCAAAAATCACTTTCACAAATTGCCGCTGAAACTAAAAGCTTGTACGCAAAGGCAAAAGACAAAAAAATACAACCCGCTGAATTCAGTGGAAATACGTTTACCATTTCTAACTTAGGAATGATGGACATCGAAGAATTTACCGCAATCATAAATCCTCCCGATAGCTGTATTCTTGCTGTTGGCAGAATAAAAGAAGTCGTAGTTAAAAAAGCAACAGGATTTGATGTGGCAAATATGATGAAAGTAACACTAAGTTGCGATCATAGAAGTGTAGATGGAGCAGTTGCTGCTTCATTTTTACAAACTTTGAAAAAATATATAGAGAACCCTGTAACCATGTTAGTATAACTTATTATAGCACTTTATAATAAAAATGGCAGAATTAAATTCTGCCATTTTTATTATGATTAACACAACATCAATTTTGAAAAAAAAAGAAATCATTTTATTTGATGGACATTGTATTTTATGCAATAGGTTGATTTTGTTTATTATAAAAAAAGACCCTAAGTCTATTTTTCAATTTGCGGCATTAGAAAGTGAAACAGGAAAAAAAATAAGAGCGAAATACCTCTCTAACACAAATTCTATAAATTCATTCGTTTTAATACAAAACAATATTGCTTTTACGAAATCTACTGCTGCATTGAAAGTTGCATATCAACTGAAAGGATTCAGTAAAATATTATCTGTATTTATTATTATCCCCCCTTTTTTGAGAGATCCTATTTATAATATGATTGCATCAAACAGATTTAAGTGGTTTGGTAGACAAGCAAGTTGCATGATACCCAATGATACAATTTCAAGTAGATTTCTGTAGCTATAGAACTGAGTTCAGTACTTTAAAAAAGTTGGCTATTGGATTGAACTCTAAATAATATTACAGCATACATATAAGTTTAAATAATAATACCTATTATTTAATTTAGAATATCCTCACTATACCATATTATGTGATCAATCTCTTCATAAATTATTGATTTATAGTAATTTAAATGCTATTTCACTAATAAAGTACATTAAGAAGCATCATAATACCTTCCCCTTATTTAGAAATATTTATCAGGTTTTATACTAAAACGAACTCAAGGAACGTTTTAAGATTTAGAATAGTGATTTAATACCCAATCAAACCCAACCTATGAAAACTTTAACTCAAGCAGTAGTAATACTGTTATTAATGACAACAACACAAATTGGATTTGCTCAACAAAAAACCGATGCAATTTCAAAAGAAATTTTCGCCAACTTCTCCCGCGAAATAAATTTTTCCAAAAGTGTTTTACAATCAACCATGTCAGCTAAATCTGGCGAATCAATTGCTATCTCCTTTAATAATGATTTTATTTTTAAAGGTGTGGTTTTAAGTAATGGGATTCAATATGAAAATCTACAGACAGTAATTATTAAATCGACTTTATTGCCAAATGCTTTATTGCAACTTTCTAAAATAACCAATGAGGATCTTTCCGAATCATATGTGGGCAGAATTATCAATACTGATGCTAATGATGGTTATAGTATTGAAAAAGCAGAAGCTAATAATTATAAAATAGAAAAAATAGAAATGAGAGATATACTACAAGATTGTAGTTTCTAAATAATTCGAAGTCCAATAATCAACCCAATTGTTAATTACAATTAATCCTACCAAAATGAAAAACTTTACTAAATCTATTATTGCATTGTTATGTAGTTTGTTAGCGATAACTGCATTCAGTCAGCCCGTTTTAAATAGCTATCCATCAGCAACTGCAACAATTTATCTTGACTTTAATGGTCAAGCTGTTAGCGGAACTCTTTGGAATGGTGGCAACCCTATTTTTTGTGAAGCAGCTACACTAAGTGATGATCAAATAGAAGAAATCTTTAACCGTGTGGCAGAAGATTATCGTCCATTTGAAATAAATATCACAACGGATTCAACAACTTTTTTACACGCTCCTTTAAATAAAAGAATCAGAATCATCATAACTCCTACGAGTAGCTGGAAGCCAAATGTTGGTGGAGTATCATTTACAGGGTCTTTCAAATGGGGTGATAACACACCAGGATTTGTATTTTCTGACAGACTAAATAACAATCCTAAAAGTATTGCAGAATGTTGCAGTCATGAAAGTGGTCATACCTTAGGATTATCACATCAAAGTAAATACGATGCTACTTGTGCTTTAGTAGAAACTTACAATACTGGTATTGGTAGTGGGGCAGATGAAACAAGTTGGGCACCACTTATGGGTAGCAGTTATAGTAAAAATATGACTGGTTGGAATGATGGTCCTACTCCTTCAGGATGCGGTAATACTCAGGATAACTTGAGTATCATCACTGGTTCAAATGGATTTACTTATCGTACAGATGATTATACCGATTCATTAAATACTTCTACTCTAAATCTTACGAGCAACAAATTTAGTATTAGTGGAATAATAACAACAAGTAATGATAAGGACGCTTTTTCATTTTCTTTAGATCATACAAAAAGAATATCATTCGAAGCAAACCCTTATACTATAGGATTAAGAAACGATGGCGCTAATTTAGACATCAAATTGATGCTGTATGATGAATCAAAAAATCTAATCCGTACTTACAATCCTGAAGATAACATGAGTGTAATTATAGATACGCTTTTAACAAAAGGAATTTATTATATCATTATAGATGGCACTGGTAATAATAACACCAGTAATTACGGAAGCTTAGGAGCTTATACTTTTAGTGGAACCAGTAACAAGATAATCATTAAATCTCTTGCCCTGTTAGGGACTGCAAATTTAAACGAGCACGACCTTCATTGGGATATGATGAATCCTGAAATCGCAAACCAAATAAGTATTGAGTTCTCTATAGATGGCATTAATTTCACTACGTTGAATAACGCTTCTATTCGTTCAAAAAGTTTCAATTACACCCCAACAGATAATAATATTAAATACTACAGAATTAAAGCCGTGTCTATGTCAGATGAAGTTGTGTATTCTAATGTGATCAGTTTGAAATCAAATGAAATAGAAAGCAAATCATTTAAAGTTTCTACATTAATTACAAATCAGATTACCGTAAATGCTACTGAAAATTATCAATATAGAATTATGGATATGAATGGACGGATGATAGCTTTTGGAAATGGAACAACAGGAATGAACAATATCAATATGTATAACCCAACAAAAGGAATGTATGTTATTCAATTGTTTGGAAAAAATAATAAGCAAGTAGAAAGAATAGTAAAACAGTAAGGTTGATTATGTGTTAGTTAAGGGCAGTGTTAGGAGCTGCCCTTTTTTTATTTACTTAAATAAAATTAATTTTTTAACTGGTTCATCACCTCTTCAATATAAGTAAGGATTTTATCTTTGCCTGATTTTTTTACTGCGCTACTCACAAAATGTTGTGGCAAAAATTGCCAGGTCTTTTTCATGGCTTCTAAAAAATCTTTTACATTCTTACTAACGGTACGCTGGTTTTCCTTGTCACTTTTTGTAAAAATTAAACAAAAAGGAATCTGCCAGATTTTTAAATTTTCCAAAAACTGCAAATCGATTTTCTGAGGGGTATGTCTTGAATCTATTAACACAAAAACCATCGTCAGGTTTTCGCGCTTTCTTAAATAATTCTCAATCATCTGCTCCCATCTTCTTC
>CALQJH020000014.1 GCA_943330835.2 Candidatus Kuenenia stuttgartensis | reverse complement strand
GTCCAAAAAATAATGCGCCAAAGGGTCTAACCACAAATCCTGCTGCAAAAGTAGCCAGAGTGGAGAGGAAGGCTGCAGTGGGGTTTGTTTGCGGAAAGAATTTGGTTGAAATAACCAAGGCCAAACTCCCGAAAATATAAAAATCATACCACTCAATTAAAGTACCTACCGATGACGCTACGATTACCGATCTAAGACCTTTGTTTTTCATATAGAGTTCTTATTTTGTTTCCAATATAATTAAGTGCAAAAAAACGACAGCAGTAGCTAAAAACCAAGTTGAATCGAAGTAACTACTACAATTTTTTCTTGAAAATACTCAATTATAGGTAATCCGCAGAACTCAATTGTAAAAAGGCCTTATCATCCCCCCCCAAAAAAAATCAACTAACCAACCAATCAACTAATCAACTAACCAACTAACTAACCCCCAATCACCCTAGCCACTCTTTCTCCATCCATAGCAGCACTTACAATCCCACCTGCATAGCCGGCACCTTCTCCACAGGGGAACAAGTTTTTTATTTGCGGATGCGCCAGGGTTTCCTCATTTCTTGGACTTCTTATTGGGCTTGAGGTTCTGCTTTCAGTAGCAACTAAGATGGCTTCGTTTGTATAATAGCCTTTCATTTTTTTACCGAATTGTTTTAAGCCATTTGATAAAGCGTTAGATATGAATTGCGGTAAAACTGTTTTTAAATCTGCTGAATGAAGTCCGGGTAAATAAGAATTTTGCGGAAGCGAATCAGAAGTTTTTTGATTACAAAAGTCAACCATTCTTTGAGCGGGGGCTACAAAATTACCCCCTCCAATGCTGTAGGCTTTTTGCTCTACCATTTGTTGAAAATACATAAAGAGCAAGGGGTTCGTAGGGCCTACATTCAAATGTTTGGTTGCATGGAATGCATCTTCAGTACTAACTTCTATTACCATGCCGCTATTGGCGAATGGATTATTTCTTTTAGAAGGACTCCATCCATTTACAACGAGTTCGCCGGGATGTGTTGATGCAGTTGCAATAATTCCTCCAGGGCACATACAAAAGGAGAATACTCCTTTTCCGTTTACTTGTTGTACCAAACTATAGGAGGAAGGAGGTAAAAATTCACTTCTACTATCACAATGGTATTGGATTTTATCTATTAAAGTTTGAGGGTGTTCCACTCTTACACCAAGTGCAATAGGCTTGGCTTCGATTAATATATTTTTCTGTTGGAGTAATTCAAAAATATCTCTGGCGGAATGGCCGGTTGCAAGAATATAGTAATCAGCAATAAATTTAGTTTGATCAGCAGTAATTACTGCATCTATTTTATCTTGATTGATAATAAAATCTGTAACTTTTTTTTCAAATAGCACTTCACCACCACAATCGATAATCAAAGCTCTCATAGCCGAAATAATCTGAGGAAGTTTATTGGTTCCTATATGTGGATGAGCATCGTATAAAATATTCTCAGGCGCACCAAATTTCACAAATAATTGCAGAATCCTATTGATATCACCTCTTTTATTGCTTCTTGTATAAAGTTTGCCATCGCTATAAGTGCCGGCGCCGCCTTCACCAAAACAGTAATTGCTTTCCGGGTTAATGATTCCTTGTTTGTTTAGTATAGCAAGGTCCCGCCTTCTGCTTTTTACATCTTTTCCTCGTTCAAGGATAATAGGTTTTACGCCTGATTCAATAAGTTTTAGTGCAGCAAACAATCCTGCAGGTCCTGCACCAATAATAATTGCCGTTCGGCTTGATTGCCCAACGTCTTTGAACTGAAATTCAGGAGAGGTAGACAACCGGAAGGGCTCATTAATAAACGCATTCAGCGTAATATTAAAAAAAATATTTTTCCCTCTGGCGTCAATAGATTTTTTCAATAATTGAAAGCCAGAAATAGTGGATTCTTTCGCACCAGATTGTTGCGATATTTTCCGTTTAATATCTTGGTCGTTAGCAGCCTCAGCTGGACTGAGACGAAGTGTTACTTTCTGTTGCATGTGTTAGGAATTTACCCTAAAAACAAGGATAGTAGGAGTTAATTAAAAAGGGAGATCATCAACGGCATCAGGTGCTGTCGATGAAAAAGTATCTAAGGGTTCAAAATAATCATTATCTGAACTGCCAGACTTGCTGCCTGATTGAAGAATTTGTTCAATTCTCCATGCATCCAGATTGGTGATGTAGTTTGTTTTTCCGTCTTTTTCCCATTTAGAACCTTTGATGTTGAAATAGACTTTAACATCATCCCCAGCATTCACGCGGTCTACAATATTGGTTTTATCTTGCACACATTGAAATTTCACGTAATTGACGATTGTTCTTCCGTTGATATCTTCGGATTTCTCTACCACAAACTCTCTGGTTTTGAAAGTTTCAGTTCTTTGAACAGTGTCATATTTCGCAACCAGTTTTCCTGCTAATTCGTAGCTCATAAATTAATAGTTTAAGACGTCAAATGTAAAACTATTTTTATTAACAGCGAACGAGGATTTCCTCAGACTTTCAGCAGAAAATGTGGCTTTTGGGAGCGATTAAAAATAAATATTGAAAAATAATTTTTTTCGGTTAAAAAAGCACTATTTTCAATTCCCGACAAATTTTTGTAAAGATAAAATTGCCATATTGTATTACTTACGGGAAAAGCAAGAGAATAAAAAATTTTTTTTTCAACATTTTCGTTAGATATTCGCCGTCCCGTTGAAAAGAGGTGGATAAGATTCGGTTGAATGCGAATTGACTGAAATAGTAGAACAACAACAACATCATTAACTCATTATATAAATCGTTTTTGGAATAATGGAGAAGTCTTTTGAAAAAGTATGGCAAAATTGTTTAGAGATTATTAAGGATATCGTAGAATGGCAGCATTTTAAAACTTGGTTTGAACCCATCAGACCTGTAGGATTAAAAGATAAAGTTCTTACGATACAAGTTCCAAGTCAATTTTTTTATGAATATCTTGAAGAGCATTATGTTTCACTTCTAGCCAAAACTTTGAAAAGAGAATTAGGAAAAGAAGCAAGATTGGAATATAGAATTATGGTTGACAGTGGCAATAGTAAGAATAAGCCATTAACAATGGATGTTTCAGGAAATGGGTATAAATTATATTCCAATAATGAAATGGATTTTCCATTGGTGATTAATAACCCTGTTAAAAATCCATTTGTGATTCCAGGGTTAAAGAAAATGCAGATTGATCCCCAATTAAATAGTTCGTACACATTTGATTCTTTTATTGAAGGCGATTGTAACAGAGTAGCAAGAAGAGCAGGGAAAACCGTTGCAGAAAAACCAGGTACAACATCTTTCAATCCTTTGGTGATTTATGGAGGTGTTGGATTGGGGAAAACGCATTTGGCTCAGGCGATTGGAAATGAAGTAAAAAGATTGTACAACAACAAAGTAGTGTTGTATGTGAGTTCAGAAAAGTTTATCAACCAGTTTATTGATCACGGTAAAAACAATGCGATAAATGATTTCATTCATTTCTATCAATTAATAGATGTGTTGATTATAGATGATGTACAGTTCTTTAACAGAGCTGAAAAATCACAGGATGCGTTCTTTTCTATTTTCAATCATTTGCATCAAAGTGGTAAACAATTAATTTTAACTAGTGATAAATCTCCAAAAGATTTAGAAGGTGTACAAGAGCGTTTGCTGAGTCGCTTTCGCTGGGGATTGAGTGCGGATTTGCAAGCACCAGATTACGAAACCAAGATTGAAATACTAGAGAGTAAAATGAAGCACGATGGATTAGAAATGCCTCGTGAAGTAGTTAAATATATTGCGTATAACATTAATAGTAATGTGCGGGAATTGGAAGGAGCTTTAATTTCTTTGTTGGCACAATCTTCTCTAAACAAAAGGGAAATAGATCTGGAGTTAACCAAAAAAGTATTGCGCAATTTTGTGAAATCCTCCAGTAAGGAAGTAACGATTGATACTATACAAAAAATGGTTTGTGATTATTTTGACGTTCCATACGATAAGTTATTGCAAAAAACCAGAAAAAGGGAAATTGTTCAGGCAAGACAGATTACCATGTTCTTATCAAAGGCCTTTACTAAAAATTCTTTGAAGACAATAGGAGAGCATTTTGGAGGAAGAGACCATACAACAGTAATACATAGTTGTCAAACGGTGAAAGATCTGATGGATACTGATAATCTTTTCAAAGAGAGTGTATTAGAATTACAGCATAAAGTACAATTGGCTGCAATGTAGAAATTATAAAAAGAGATAATTAGTCCTAGGTTTTAATAAAGTTTGTTTTTTTTGAGTCTAAGCGAAAATTATTTCTTTCTTTTTCAATTTTGATTTGGGTATTACCTTTTACAATTGTATTTTTGCTGCCCCTTCAAAAAGGGTTGGTTACAAAAGGAGAGGTGCCTGAGTGGCCGAAAGGAACGGTTTGCTAAATCGTCGTACGGGTTAAACTGTACCGTGGGTTCGAATCCCACCCTCTCCGCTAAGTTTTTTAAATTGAGGAGTTTTTTAATATGGATTCCTTAGGGCTAATAATACCGTTCGGGATGTAGCGTAGCCCGGTTATCGCGCCTGGTTTGGGACCAGGAGGTCGCAAGTTCGAATCTTGCCATCCCGACAAAAATAAAAGAACTTCACAAATGTGAAGTTCTTTTATTTTTGTGTTTTAGGGGTTGATTTTAAAATACAGTCTATAATTTAAAAATATAATTCTGAATATTATGAAGAAGAACATCTTTAACAAATTGTGGATTTTAGCTGGCGCCATCTTGCCTTTTTTTATCCTTGTATCTTTTACATCATCAATATTGTTTCCCACTCCAGGAAAGGAGATTATTCCTATTCCGGCGACAAGTTCGGAAATGAATTTTATTACTAGTAAAATCAGGAATGTTGAACCTGTTAATTATACTACAATCCATCAAAAGCACTCCTCGCTTTTTAATGCATTCCCTAGTTATAATAATGAGGAAGGAGATTTTGAAGAAAATCCCAATATCGCACATTCATTGCAAGTGTCAGGAAACTGTGTTCCTAATACAGTTAACCGTTTTACTGGATCATGGCACTCCAATTTATATATTGGTAATAATGCAGGTACAAATGCCTTATTGGCCTGGGGACAAAATATGCAATTGTATATCACTGGTTCCGGCACTAATATTACATCACCAACATTGGTAACAGGTTATGCGGGTGTGCCTTTAGAAGTAAAATCCTCTAGCAGTGGTGGTGCAAATGGTTTGAGTGTTATGGTGCTGCGTACTTCCACCAATTTATATGTTTTTGGAACCGCAGCGAATATCACCGCAATAACTTCAATGGCCAATTTTGGAGGGGCAAGTTTATTGGCAGCTAATAGTAATGTGACTGCTAAATTACCCGCTGGAGTAGCCATTACTGATATTGTACAAGTAGACGTATCCCAAACAGCATTTGCTATACTTACTAGCACAGGTAATATCTACATACTTACTAAGGTAGCTAATCTTCAGGGAGATAAAGCTGCTGCAGGTAATGCTATATGGCACCATGTTACTTTATCAGATGGTATTACTTTCCTCACCGGAGTAACAAAAATGTCTTTAAGTAGTTCGGGGTTATTAGCTGCCACTTCAATTAACAAACTTTATTATTGGGGCGCACCTGCAAATGTTGCAGGTGTAGTAAATACAGCTACTAGTTATAATTACGCTTATGATATGAGCGCAACAATACCGGCGGGTAAAGTAGTGAAGGATGTTGTTTGCCTCGGTAATAAAACACCAAGTCAGAGTACATTATTTCTACTTTGCGATGACAAAAAAGTATATGGTTGTGGAACGAATACCAATGGTTGTCTAGGTATCAATAATTCCACTACAACTTTTAACCAACCTACATTTGTAACCGTAAAGGGCACTGATGGTTTAACTGATCTCCAAGATATAATTAAAATAGACGGTGATACAGAAGGAGATCTTTTTTGTATGGCAGCTATAACTACTACTGGACAGGTGTTTGGCTGGGGTGACAGCGCTGCAGGCATGCTAGGTGAAAATGGATCTACAGGTTCATTTTCTGTGCCTTTAACGAAACAACTATTTTCACCAAACCCTGGCCTGAACTTTACTGATATCAGTGTGGGGGGGCATTTTATTCTTGCTTTTTACAGTTCCGGATCTACTGATCAGTATTGGTATCTTGGTCATAATACAGGTGGATCGATTGGAGATCCAACGAATAGCACAACTTTTATCCTTGCAGCATCTCCGGCTAGTTTGAATTCAAGCGGTGGTATCACTTTCGATTGCTCTAATTCGACCACAACTTTACCTTTGACCTGGCTTAGTTTTAATGTACAAAAGCAATTTTCTTCAGTTTTAATTAACTGGAGCACAGCTACTGAAGAAAACACCATGGAATTTCTGATCCAACAAAGCACAGATTTGATTACATGGAATACTATCGGTACCGTTCCATCTGCAGGTAACAGTACTGCAATCGAATACTATAATTTTACTCATATTAATCCTGCAAATGGTGTGAATTATTATCGTCTAATGCAAAGGGATTTGGATGGCCATTTCAGTTATAGTAATACAGCGAAAGTTTTTTTCAACAGTAAGAGTAATCAGCCTGTCATTAATCCAAACCAGATTGCCAATGGTATTTTGAATCTGAACCTTGATGAAGCAGCTATAGTAAATATCTATAACAACGCAGGCGCATTGGTTATAAAACAAGCGTTTTCTATCGGAAGTCATACCATTAATGTAAATAATCTACCAAAAGGTATTTATCTGATGAGGGTGGGCACAAGAACAGAAAAAATAATTATAGAATAGCGTATCTTTTTTTATCAAAATATCTTTAAAATAAGATAGTAGATATCGAAGTTTATAATGATTTTATAGAATAAAAAAGCATATAGAAAATAACAATTAAATGCCGACTTGCTTAGTCGGCATTTTTATACTTTGATGATTTATTCCTGCTTCAAAATAGCGTTAATGTATTTCCCCACAAAGCTCTAAATTCGATAAGCTAAGGCGAATTAACTTTTGTAAAGGGTATTTGGTATTTATTGCAATTGCTGCTTTTCTACCACTAACTTTAATTAAATGTTTTCCTGCTTATATTTAATAAAGAATTAATCATTTGAAAGCAGGCTTTATTTTATATAACTTGCACATCTATATTTATATAATCTTTTATGAAAAAATCAATACTTACTTTTACAGCTATTTTTTTTATACAACTTTCATTCGCGCAATGCCCAGACGTCCTTCATGCTATGATAAATTCATGTGGAGTCAGCGAAGGGAATAATGAGTTTGTGGTTTTTACTACCGCAGTAAGCGATTCCGCAAAAAACTATACTTTAAATTATGGGACTGCTATTCCTCCTAATACGAATCATTTAGCGGGTTCTGACGCTACTACAAAAACAGGGACAGGAACAGTGTCAGGAGCACCAACATGCGCTGTTGTAGAAGTAACTTCAGGCGCAACAGTTATTCCCGCAGGAGCAAGGGTCATATTTATTCCTGCTTCTTATGATCAACAATATGATCTTTCCGGACTTTGTAATGGATCAAATTCTATTTATGTTGTTTACATTAAGACTAATACTGCAGGAGGAACAAATAGCAATTGGACAACAGGAGGAACTTTTGCAAATTCCGCGTCAACACCACGCTATTTTCAAATCAGTGAAAAAAACAATAGTAGTTGCGATACTTCAAACGCTCCTATAAAATCATATACAGCTACAGGAAATTGGACTGCAAATACAAATGGTAATTTTGTTTCCTGGAATGGCACTAATGCCGTTTATGGTAATAATGGCTGCACTTCAATTGTATTGCCGATAACTTTCTTATACATTAATGCAGCGCATGTAAACGAAAACAATATAATTAATTGGAAGACAAGCCAGGAAATAAATACAGCTTATTTTGATGTTGAAAGATCTTATGATGGAAATGAATTTATTAAAGTAGGAGCAGTATCTGCAGCTGGTCAAAGTAATACTATTCAATCCTATCTATTTAAAGACCCTGTGTTTCAATTTAGACCAACTTTTTATCGAATCAAATCTGTTGATTTAAATGCCCAGTTTAGTTTTTCGAAAATTGTGAAGGTTTATCTTTCAACTGATGAATTCAAGATTACCAATATTTATCCAACCCCTGCAAGTAATCAACTAAATATAGAATGGAACAGTAGTAGCAATGGCCAATCAAAGTTATTAGTCATGGATATTGCCGGGAAATTATTACAATCAGAGCATATCAGCGTACTTTCTGGATATAATAAATACACACTTAATGTTGCTAAATTGGCCCATGGGAAGTATTTATTAAAAATCATTTCTAATCAAACTTCAATGACAGGAACTTTTGTAAAATAATTTTCACGATCATGTGCGATTTTTTACAAAAGATATTTTTATTATTATCTTTCAATTAACATGAAATTCAAGTAATTGAATTTATTTTCACGTACCTCATTCGTAAAATAAAAAGACACCTCATGTTAAAGTTTAAAATACTTTTGTTTTTTTTATTGCTTTCGATTATCAGTATTTTTAAATTGAAAGCTTTAGATCAGCTCTCTAGTTCAACCCTGCTAATTGACAGCTCTTCAAATCCGCTTTCGAAATTTTCTGCAGATTGGAATAAACCCAATTTCAAGGATTGCAATACAGCTGTAAAAGAGGATTATTTATCTGTTGAAGAAAAGAAAATAATTTGGATTCTCAATATGGCAAGAAGGGATCCTCAATTATTTCTCAATAGTGTGATACTGAATCCCACTTGTGATTTTTATAAAGAGGAAAAGAAACGAAATAACTACGATTGGTCCTTAATAAAAAAACTAAAGACCTTAACATCGAATCCAATAATTTTGGCACCTAATCATGATGCATACTTAAGTGCTCAATGCCATGCTTATTATTCTGGGCTAAAAGGATATGTTGGACACAAAAGAATTCATTCAGCATGCAAGGAAGATTTTTTGGGTGAGTGTTGTCAATATGGGTTTGAAGATGCACTAAGTATTGTTCTTGCTTTATTATTAGATTATGATGTTCCCTCCCTTGGGCATCGTGAAATATGCTTATCTACTGAGTATAAAAGTATAGGCGTGGCTATTGAACAGCATAAAAGGTATTCATATAATACAGTACTTGATTTTAAATAGTACTGATGTGCCATAATGTTTACCAAATACAAAAAATGGCAGTCCTGTCTGGAAAAGTAGTACAGTAGTTTACATGGGGCTAATCGGCAAAAAAACTATTAACTGACATCCATTTCCAGGGGAGCTTATGATTTGCATTTTTCCGGAAAACAATTCTGTTCTTCTCCTGATATTAGCTAATCCGATTCCCATTTTTAAAGTGTTGTAATCGAAGCCAATTCCATCATCAATAATTTTCATGATACAATTATTCTCTTCTGAGATGATGTCTAGTTTGATGTGTTTTGCATTTGCATGCTTACTGATATTTCTTAATTGCTCCTGAAGTATTCTGTACATGTTTAATTGGATGTCACTATTTTTCTGATCTTTTAATTTAATGAAATCAATACAAACATCAATAGTGTATTTATTTTCCAGATTAAAAGTATTGAGCAATTCGTTGAAGGTTTCTTCAATTGTAGTATAGTCAAAAAAAGAAGGAGCAAGTCGATGAGAAATACTTCTTATTTCTTCAAGCGCGAGATTAATGAACTCCTTCGATTTATTTAACCATTGTATGTTTTCATTCGACACACTATCTTTCAGCATCTCTAAACTTAATTGACTGCTTGCCAATATTTGACAAACATTATCATGAAGCTCAGTTCCTATTTCATAACGTTCATCCTCTTGTGTTTTTATAATGGCTTTGGTGATTTTATGTTCTAATCTTACTTTTTCTGTTACGTCAATTGCAATATTAGATTCACATTCTATATTGTTAATGTTAATAGGACTACTATAAATATCTACTTCAATGATTTCACCTGACTTTGTATAATGTTTGTGGCGCCCTTTGTAAATATTCCTATTTTCTTCAATTTGCTTTTGTAATATTGGTTCGTCATCAACAACCGAATTGTCTAAAAAAATATCGGTAAGTTTCATTTGCAGAAATTCTTCTTCAGTATACTTGTATTGTAAAATAGCTGCGGCATTTACCTGTAAAAAATGCAACGTTTTTAAATTGATAATCCACATCGGTTGAGGACTTAACTGAAAAAGGGTACTATATCTTTTCTCTGATTCTTCTAGTTCTCGGCTGGATTTCTTGCGCTCAATATTATACTTAATACTTTTATACAATGAAGTAGGCGTAATATCATCTTTTAGGAGGTAATCCGTAACTTTTAATGTAAGTGATTTGATGCTAAATTCAATATCGGTAAAGCCAGTTAGGATAATAACCGGTAGGTCAGGACAATTAGAAACAATATCTTTAATCAAACTCTCGCCTCTTTTATCGGGTAAGGTTAAGTCCAACAATACCACATCCAACAGAATATCTTTGTTGTTAAGTATTGTTAAAGCATCTGCATAATTTTTGGCATGATGAAGCTCAATATTTTCAATCTGCTCTTCTAAGTAATTTTTGATTAAAATGAAATCTCCTAAATTATCTTCAATGATGAGGAGACTTAAATTTTCTATGGATTTCATCAGCTATATTTAATGTCTTGCCAACCTTGCAGTAGTAAACCAGAATTCTTCAATTTTGATAACTACATGCATAAAGCTATTGATGTCAACGGGTTTCGTGATAAAGCAATTTGCATAGTTCTTATAGGAATTCAAAATATCTGTTTCGGATGAGGAAGTGGTAAGCATGATTACAGCAATCTGCTTTAATGAATCATGTGATTTTATATACTGTAAAACTTCCTGACCATTTTTCTTGGGTAGATTAATATCTAATAAGACCATATCTGGCAAATCTTTAGGGTTACTTTGCAAAATTGAATCGAAATAATCTATCGCAGCCATCCCATCTCTCGCTACATCAATCTGAATAATAAATTTACTTTCTTCAAATGCTTCTTTTGTTAGAATAATATCTCCTTCATTGTCCTCTATCAGTAATAATTTTATAGATTTCATAATTGTAATTTTAAACTCTTTAATATCAGATTTTATTTTTTTGGAATGGTGAAATGAAAAGTACTCCCTTCATTTTCTTTTGATGTTACCCTAATTTCGCCCCCTATATTTTCTAATATTTTTTTTGTTAAAGCGAGTCCAATGCCTGTTCCATTGAACTCATCTCTGTTGTGTAAACGTTGAAAGATAATGAATATTTTCTCAAAAAATTCCTGATTGATTCCAATTCCATTATCAGAGATACTAAATTCCCAGAAATCCCCTTTTTCATTAGCATGAATTTCTATGTGTGGCGGTACCCCAACTTTGTTGTATTTCAAACTATTGCTAATTAGATTTTGAAAGACTTGTCTTATTGGAGTTTTGTGAGCAGTTATGATAGGCAAATTTTGATAAAGAATCTCTGCGTGTAATTCCTTAATCTGATTGCTATGTAAAACTTCAATTTCTTTGACAAGGTCATTTAGATTAATATCTTTTACGTTCTCGTCAGTTTTGCCTACTCTTGAATACTCAAGAAGATCTAAAATAATTTGGCGCATTCGCTTTGCACCATCAACGGCATAATAAATATATTCTTTAGCTTTCTCATCTAGTGCATCTCCATATTTTTTTTCTAATTGCGTGAGAAAGCCTGTTACCATTCTCAAGGGCTCTTGTAAATCATGAGAAGCTACATAAGCAAATTGCTCTAATTCATCATTTGTTTTTTTTACTGAATCTAAAGCATCATTTAATTTGAGTTCTATTTTCTTTCTTTCTGTAATGTCTAAGCCATACCCAATGACAAATTTGAGTTTATTTTTTTCGAAATAAGGATAGAAATGTCTCAAAATATAATTTACATTTCCTTCTTTTGTAGGATGCTCATCCATCCACACTACCTTTTCTTTTTTTTCAACTGCTTCTTCAAAAAGTTCCCATCTTTTTTTTGCTGTACTATCATCAATTCCTCTCATTTTTGTATAATCAAAATCATTTTTGTTAATAATCCATTCTCTGATTTCATCATTTTTAATTCCATGTGGATTAACAAAAAGATAATTATGGTTTGGGGCAAATACGGCTATATCAGTCGGGATATTATTCAAAATATCTTCATTGAATTTCTTTTGATTTGCCATTTCTTGTTCCGCCAGTTTCTTCTCGGTAGTATCTCTGATGGCTCCAACGATTCTCATTGCTTTTCCCTCATCATCCCTCAGAATAAATGCATTGCCTGAAACATATGCGTAAGTGCCGTCCGATTTTAAATACCTATATTCCTGTGACCAATGTGTTCTTGTTGAGTCAATTATCTCTATGATACTATTTGAAATTCTTTTCAAATCATCAGGGTGAATTTTTTGTTCAAAAGAGCTGATATGATCCTTGTTTGATGTTATCTCATATCCAAATAACTTTTGAAAGGCATCTCCGAAATGTACTTCTCCGGTTTGTATATTCCAGTCTATTATTGCTTCAGAAGTAGCTTTGTTCACAAATTCATACCGTTGATTACTCTCTTCAAGAGCTGTTTTTATGTCCTGAATTTGATTATTCGCGTTCAGTAATTCTGTTTTTTGATTCGTTAAGGTTTGAAGAAGAGCCTTTAATTCTTCATTTACATTTTCTTTTGTATCAAGAATATGTAATAATTCTAGATGCGGATTATAAGGGGCATAATCTTTTGATTTAAGGCCGGACGCATTAAATTCTTTAGTTGAATCAAACCATGGAGCTCCTAAAAAAAGCAAGTTTGTATTGTCATTGACCAATTCAAGTTGGCCTCTGAATTTCATTTTTTTGTGATGCAATGTCTCAAGAATTAACATTTCCGAACAAAGTAGACGAAGGCTAGCAAAGTCAATGTTGTCAGGTTGTCGGGGATGGCATGTAAAAAAAGAATGAAATGCTTTTCCTATAGGATCAGGAAGGACTTGTTTCAAAGAAATCCCACTATCAATTATATTCAGACTTTCGTCGATAAGAATAAAAAACGGAAAAATCTTATTGAATTCAGCTACATTGAATGTAAAGTGCCCCTTATTATTATTCTTCATTATCGCTCCATATTACTTTTAAAACTTTATTATCGTTTGCCGAACTTTTAAGCGTTTGAATAGGCACTTCAGCTTTGACTAATACCTTAAAAGATTGATCAGTAAACCTAGGTATAAAAATCGTTTTTTACTATTGAAAAGTAGTGATATGCTGTTTTGCCTCTTGAAATTAAATAATAATTCAGAATTGACCATAGTTATTTGAGTTATCTTTTTCTAGATCAATAAATTGACATTTATGTTTATAGAGAGTTTGTTTTTAATAATTCAACGTCAAATATTGGATTTTTAAAAGATTACGTCTATCTTTAAAATCCAAATGAATAAGAATCTCCGTAATATCATCTGCTATAATGTAACCAACACGGTAGTTACAACAGTTACTACAACCCGCTAGGGTTGTACATTACCATATTATCCAAAGGGCATCACGCTGAAGAAAAATCAAAGACATTCCAATTATTTCCAGTTTATAAAGTAAGATTTATGCAAGTATTAAAATTCGGTGGCACATCGGTAGCAAACGCAGAGAACATCAAAAAAGTAATCGATATTATTGCAAATGCCATCAAAAAAGAACCCGCAATTGTAGTCGTATCTGCCTTGGGTG
>CALQJH020000013.1 GCA_943330835.2 Candidatus Kuenenia stuttgartensis | reverse complement strand
CCCAATGCAAATTTATACATCAGCAATCTTTTGCCAGATGTAGAAATGCTTGTCCGCAATAATGTAAATATTGTTTTGGGAACCGACAGTCTTGCCTCAAATGATCAGTTAAGTATTCTTGATGAAATGAATACTTTAAAAAATAATTTCCCCTCGCTTACGATGAATCAATTATTACAATGGGCAACGCTCAATGGTGCCAGGGCATTGGGAATTGATGAAAAATATGGAAGTTTTGAAAAAGGAAAAACGCCGGGTGTTTTGTTGATTGAGGACGGAGGGATGAGGTGTGAGAGGGTTTAAATGGGTAAGGTTCAAAAGTTTAAGGTTTAAGGTTGGGGATAACGGTTTCAATAACATTAAACTTGAAATACTCCCTCTACGTGTTTTTTAGAGCATTCGTGGTGTCCTCCCCACAAAAAATCATCTCTGCGCAACCTCTTTTTACTCTATTCTGCGGCAAAATCATCGTGTTTTTTTTGCCTTTGCTCCTCAATGTCAAAATAATTTAAACAGCAACAGCAGCAAAAAAAATTACTTACCGTATGCTCTCCATTTTGTGTCACATGTTTTTTTAATTCATTTTAATATTCTATTGTTGTAATTAATTTAACAAATAGAAAATTTTATTATGTCTTTACCCGAAAAAGCTGCCAAATGTTAAACAACTTATGCCAATAAAATCGCAATTACTGACAATAGCACTATTACCAATTCTAATGAGAAAAAAATTAATAATTCTATATAGAGATTTCTACAAAACTATCTTCATCCCAGAATTAAGCACTTTCATCCCTTTTTATTTTCATTCAGATTTATTATTCTATTATTGTAATTAATTTAACAAATAGAAAATTTTATTATGTCTTTACCCGAAAAAGCTGCCAAATGCTAAACAACTTATGCCAATAAAATCGCAATTACTCTCAATAGCACTATTTCCAATTCTTGTGGATAGTTTTTAAACCACCATACTTTTTATCTGAAATTTCTTTCCAATGAAAAAAATACTTTTACTGATTAGTTTTTGCTGTTGTGCTTTTTGGAGCGAAGCGCAAAAAAATTATTGCGCAGTTTATACAAGCTTAGGCGCTTTGTTGGCTAAACCAGGAGCCACACCAGGTACTGTAGTATTGTCTATGCCTTATATTGACAATTTACTAATAGGACCCAATCCTGTATTTGTTTGGAAAAAAAGTACAGATAATGGCATTAGTTTTTCAATAATGTCCGGCATAACATCCGATACGCTAATAGTAAATACCAATACACCTGCCATATATTACTGCAGTCTATCCGGTAGCAATAGCTCTTTTAGTGGAAGTTCTTCACCTACCCTTAATTTACCTATACCTGATAATACACTAGTAGGAGTTTCGTCTACATTAAATATCAACAACGGACAATTAAGCATCAACCCCACTACCTCTATAGATGTTCGTTTAAAGATCACCCATACCTATAACTCAGATCTTTATGCTTATCTGGTAGGACCTGATAATTGTGGATCTTTGGCATTGAGCACAGGATATGGTGGTAACACAGCTGGCATGGATTTAAAAATACATACCACAGGATCATTTCCTTTTATTTACAATTATACAACCAACTCAAATAATCAAATAATCGGTGATTATCTTACACCATTCACGGTAACACAAGTAACCAATGCAGGTGGTGCGGCTGTACCAAATACACCATTAACCGGCTGTCCAATCAACGGCAACTGGAAATTATTTGTAGCCGATGAAGTTGGATCAGACATTGGCACACTAAATAACTGGTCACTTACCATTACTTCAAATGAAGCCGCTGCCTCCGGTTTTATTCAAATTGAGCCATCAAACGTTGCACCTTTATTCAATATCAGGCCATTGGTGAATAATTGTTCTCCCATTGGAAGTAGTTTAAAAGATTTTAGTGCCACTGGAGGCCTGCAAAACGATATTAATTACGTAAATAATTCAGGACCCAATCCATACAAAGGTTATGCCGACATTACTAATGATACTTGTTCAGTCAATGCCTCAGATTCTGTTAAATTTATTTTCAATAATTATAATAACTCTGGTGTTGAAAATCCTTGTACCTATATTAATAACATATGGGTCGACTGGAATAAGGATGGTTTTTTTGGTTCCAATGAAAAAATTCTTGATTCACTGGAATACATTGCCAATGCCAATATTGGTACTGATATTATTAAAATAAAAATAGCCAATGGAACTCCCAGAGGAAATTATAAAATGAGGCTTGCTACAAGTAGTATCGACGGATGGCAAGGGT
Source organism: Candidatus Kuenenia stuttgartensis (assembly GCA_943330835.2). The sequence continues at coordinate 11,597 of CALQJH020000013.1, read as the reverse complement.
ATTGTGAAACCGATTTTGGACCAGAAGGGCTTTTTACCCCTTATGGTTTTACAAGACAAGATAGATATGTTTATGACTACTACGGCGGGTCAACTTTATATACGAGCAGTGCCGAATTCCAGGATTTCACTTTAAACATAAATGCTTCTGCAAAAATTACAGGGTATCAGAATGTACGTTGTTATGGCAATAACAATACAGATACGATATACTTTCATTACGAAGGACCAGCTATTGCAGCAGCTAACATAAAATTATATGATTCCATTGCGTTAAATGGTATTCCAAGTCAAAATTTAAATTACAATGCAACTACCGGAGTCGGGAAATTTTATAATTTTCCTCCAGGGACTTATTTTATTAATTTTCTTTTACCCTCTGGTAATTTTATTCTTACTGATTTTGTAACAATTACTCAACCAACAGCTATTGCGGGCGGTATTGTTTCTTCATCTACAAATGTTTCTTGCAATGGAGGCAGCGACGGTGCCATAACTTTGTCGACGCTATCTGGTGGTATTTCACCTTATAGTTATTCCTGGACAAGTCCTTCTGGTTTTACTGCCACTACCCTTAATATTTCGGGCCTTTCTGCCGGACAGTATAGTTGCACCATTAAGGATGCCAATGGCTGTACTAAAAATGCAACTCGAATTATTACTCAGCCTGATCCATTAGTCATTTCAGAAACCCATGCCCCTATAAAATGCAATAACGGAACAAGCGATTCTGTAAGAATTATAGTTACTGGTGGAACAAGAACTTATTCATACAACTGGGGATCCGGCTTTGTATTAAATGATTCTATTCATAGAAATATCCCTTACAATTTTGCAAATCCTTTACAAGTGAAAGACTCTAAAGGTTGTATAGGTTCCGTTAATATTGCATTATCAAACCCTCCGCAAATAAATATTGCAACTACTGTAACCAATCTGAGTTGTAATGGAAATGCTTCTGGTAAAATTTTAACCACGGTTACCGGAGGACTAGCGCCCTATAGTTATAAATGGTTTTTTAATGGTAGCCTAACGCCGATGCCTGGTAGAACAAGTGATTCTCTTTTAAATATTGTCGCAGGTACTTATTATGTGAAAGTCACAGATGCTCTCGGATGCATTATTAATTCATTAAATGTAACAGTTACTCAACCAGCTGCATTGCTACTTTCCACCAGCATAACACAGGTTACCTGTTTTGGCGGTAGCAATGGTAGGATTACCGCAAATGCTTCTAATGGTACGGCTCCTTACCAATTCGAATGGAGTAATTCTAATACAGTTACAACTGGCACCAGCTCAATTAATAATAATCTTACTGCCGGTCAATATTTTGTTTATTTAAAAGACAGTCTTGGTTGTAGACAACAATTCTCTGTAACAGTAAGCTCTTCACTTCAAATGATTATTAATGGAACGGTGGTAAACCCTACTTGTAGTTTCAACTGTGATGGGTCTATTAGTTTAAACAACACCATTACAAATGCCACCGGTCCTGTAACATATTTGTGGAATAATGGCAGCACTTCACAGATCATTTCATCGCTTTGTGTAGGAAAAGACTCTGTAACAATTACGGATAGCCGCGGTTGCACAGAGAAAAAAGGGTTTGAGCTATTGGCTTCAGCAGCAGAAAGGGTGAATCTGGGGCCGGATAAAACGCTATGTGCCAATCAAAGTTATTACGGAAATGTAACGATTAATAATCCAAATTTAAATAGTCCTTATGTTTGGACTGGGCCTAATGGCTATACTTCAAACACTCCTATAGTTTATATAAATCAAACGGGTGTGTATTATGTGCAGGTTAAAGACAATAATGGATGTGTGGGAAAAGATACCATCAACGTAACAGCAACCAATGGTATTATCGCTGCCGAATTCATAGCGCCTACCCAAGCTTACAAAGGAAGAAAGGTAACGCTGCTTAATGTGAGTTCTCCAGCCCCTAATTCTATTGAATGGCAGATTCCTACTACTAATTTAATTACCACACTAAGTCAAACCCCTTTGAAATGCGAATTAGTATTTAATGACACAGGAAATTATACGATTAAAATGAAAGCAAGAAGCGGTGATTGTGATTCTACGTTTGCTAAAACAATTAATGTAATTGATTCTACTGAATTTGGTACTCCTTCGGATTATATTCTTGATCCTTTAGTGAAGCGATTCACAGTTGGTCCTAATCCAAATAGTGGAAATTTTTCTGTTCAATTGAATTTGCTTTCGAATAGTAAAATAAAACTGCGCCTGATTAATATATTAACCAATCAAACGGTAAATACAAGAGAAGAAACGGTACAAAAAGATCAGGTGTATACATTCAATTATAATGTATCGGTGCCTGCAGGTGTTTACATTCTCGTATTGGAAACTCCTGTTACAACCAGGATTATTAAAGTGGTGATTAATTAAACAAGAAAATTTAATTGATAAAAAAGAGAATTCATTCAACACGATGATACCTCTTTAATAAAGTTTTGTGTGTTAATGAGTATCGGTATTTAAAGTACCCAACAAACTGAATTTATAAAAGACATTCAATATATCCAAAGTATGAATAATTTACAGCAAGGGATTCTTAAGCAAAAGCTGCAGTCAATCAAAAGCGGTTGGTTTCGTAATTATTTTCTGATAGCTATGTTGCTGCTGTTGGTTTCAAAAACACAGGCACAGTTTCCTGTGCAGGTCACACCAATAGTATTGCCGCCGTATACCCAACAGCTGAGTGAATATTATTCAGGCACCAATCCTAAAATTGCTGTTACACTTACCAACGCGGATCTTAATAAGCCTTTGATTGATGTAACCCTGAGAATGACGATAAGCTCACAAAATATTTTACTGAAAAGTAAAAACAATGTGCCATATCCTACCATAAGTTTGAGTGCAGGTGTTCCCTATACTTTATCACAGGCTGACCTGGCTGTTTATTTTAACCCTGATAATCTGGAATTCAGTGGCATGAGCCAATCAGAATATCAGAATTACGGAATTATTCCTTCAGGGTTTTATACTTTTTGTTTTGAAGTGATTGAAAACATTACGGCCTTGCCTGCCAGCAACAAGCAGTGCACTTATGCCGCTATTAGCCGCAATCTGCCTCCGTTTCTCAATTTACCGCTCAACAATTCCAGTATTGAGTCTGCCGATCCTAACAATATTATCTTTAACTGGACACCCAGACATTTGAGCAGTCCCAATTCACTTTTTACAACACAATATAAATTTCAACTGGTAGAATTTCTTGACAATGGGGTTTCTTCCGATGTGGCATTCAGAACCAGTCAGCCTTTATACCAGCAAATAATCACCACCACTTCATTATTGTATGGCCCCAATCAGCCGCTTTTGCAATCTGGTAAAAAATATGGATGGAGAGTTCAGGTAATCAATACTCAGGGATCAGACACACTTGACATGTACGAAAATGATGGCTACAGTGAAGTGTATTCTTTTACTTATATAGATGTATGTCATCCGCCATCCGGTGTTACAGAAAACATTACTCCGGATGCCCATGTTCATGTATCATGGAGTGAATCAAGAATAATAAACACCAATGGTTACATACTTCAGTACAAAAAGAAAAATGAAATCAAATGGATCACATTAAAAAATAATTTTCCCGAATTTGATTTAGATAATTTATATAACGGGGAAACTTATGAATACCATTGTGGCAATAATTGTAAAGCAAATGAAGATACGCTTTACGATAACATACATACTGTTACGATTCCCGAACGTATATTCAGTAAAAATTCAATTCATGGCAGGATAAGCTGGGTGTATAAAGAAACAGAAGAGGTAGAAGATACCAGCTCCGCTCCATTTGTTTCCAAAACAGGTTTGGCACTTGATACAGAAGGTGATGATAAGGCGTATTATGAAGAAATGAAAGCGGTTTATGATAGACAGGGCATAGATATCGCATCGGTATTTGCTGGAAAGCCTGTAATACTTAATTTAAGTGATAAAGGTGGCAAAGATCTTCATTTTCTTAAGTGGGCAACTGTAACTATTTCAAACGATGCGGGTGTTGTTGCCGTTTGTAAAACAGATGCAAATGGATATTTCGAAACGGTAATGGAAGAGCAGTTGTTGAGAAATCTGCTAAAAAGTACAAAGCCACTTAAAATCAAAATAACACACAGCTCTAAGTTGTTTAATTTTTCTGAAAGGGTAGTTACTAGCAGACCTAATTCACAAATTACCACAACCGTTGTTAATGGCGTGCAGGTTTCTAATCAAATCTATAACCTCAGTACAGGATGGGATTTCGGAGAAGACACACTTGTCGCCCAATCTTTCGAATTGAAACAGATGGCGGTCATAAAAAATTACACAGGTGCTAAAGTGACAGCAGATGTATTATTAAGACAATCTTTTTTTGAAAACTATCCATTTATGATCAACGCTGGTTTGGGCGTGAATGGGGAAGTGGTGACTTATGACCATGCTGATTATGTGAAGCTGGTAACGATAGATAACGGCAAGGCTTATAAGAAGTTGTTTTTAAATCCGGAGCCTTCCGAAAATTATTTAGTGCGCATCAATTATCCCGGACGTCAACCGGTATATTATCCTTTGAACGCAGTTACACAGCCAGTCAAACCTAATGGCCATAGAGACCTTTGCATAGTCAATAAAAGGTATCCATACAAATTGACTCAGGGTATAGAAGGAATAATTACAGCCAAAAACATTGATGGTGTTTGGCTTCCACAGGAAGGTGCAAGGGTTGAAATAAGAATAAATAAAGATGATATTTTGGGCAGAGGTGACACCGTAACCTCCTTCATGGCCATAAGTGATAAGTTTGGAAATTATGGCAGTTATGATATTCCTCCTTTAGTAGAGGACGCTACAATTCAATTGATAGTAACCGCAAACAGTATACGCTCTAAGCCGTTCACCTTCACTACAACATTAAGCGGCGACCTCAACACAACGTTCGACATCAAACTGGAGAACTTTGTTTACACTGCCATAGGCCGATTATTAAATCAATATCAAAAACCAATAGAAAATGCCTCTATTACGGTTTTAGATGCTGATGGTATTCCTAGCTTTACTACAAAAGATGGATTTTACTTCCTCAAATTTTATGACTATGATACTGCAAAAATCAAAATTCAAGTTGACGGACAAGAGGATTTGATCAAAACAATCACGCCTTCAAACTCATGGAATTTACGCAATGGCAATCAAATCATAACGGCAAGCGACTGGAGCAATGCCATACACAGAACGAAACAGGTGGTGGCAAATTCTTCAATATTCAACAAATTAAATGGAAATGACGCACAGGTGTTTCTGACTTCAAATGCCTATAACGATAGGGCGTTGGTGAGTATTTTTAATGAATATTTCAGCCAACTGGAATTACCAAAAGGTGTTGCGGATCTCGATTCAACAATACTTCAACAGAAAGAATATGATTATAATCTCATTGTAAATTATAAGGATAAAAACGGCGGACTTCATGAAAAAATAATCGCAGGTCTGGAAATCATCAATTCAAAAGATGGAGAGAAAGTTTTTGATGGAAAAACGAATGATGGGGAAATATTCAAAACAAAACTGGTAGCTGGAAATTATACCATATTGTTGAAAGGATTAACTGATGATCCTGCACTTGTTCCTTACAAAAATGATTTCGAAATTTCCGCTTCGGTATTAGGTACTGATGATTCTCGTACAGATAGCGTCAATATGAGTGAGGGCGTTATTCTGACTGGTAAAGTTACCTCATTCAAATACTTTGATACAGCAAACAACTGGAAAGTTAAAAAACCAATTACAGAAGAAGTAACGGTCAACGGAATAAAAACAATAGTTCCCAAAACTGTTGATTCGGTGTTGGTAGCATTAACTGATCTTGAATTGTCTACCTATTCAGATAAGGATGGAAATTATAAATTCGTTGTTCCCATTAAAGATTCTTTGGCCTTTTCGGTTTCGAAGGATGGTTATAATCAATTGGATACTGTTTTTAGTTGCAATACAAATAAGGCCGTTGACTTTCAGCTTGAATTAAGAGACGGAAATTTGCCAAGCATTTATACTATTGCAGGTTTTCCTGTAATCATTGACAAATTGTATAAAGCAGAAAATCTTGTTGCAGCAGATAAGGGCAAAAATATTTTTACTGTTTCAGGTAAAATGAAATTAACCAAAAACGACATTTTTAATCCGGGTGAGGAATCAAAAAACAATACGCTCACTTTTACCAATGCGCTTGTTGCAGTTGAAAAAATATCGGATAAAAATGCAATTCCTACCAAAAATATTGTTTTCAATGAAGTGATATTAAATGCAAAAGCATTTGGTTTTGTACCTGTAGAAATAAAAGGGGTGCCATCAATAAAAGGAGATACCAACCACAATGCTATTATATTGAAAAGTTTGGAAGGTAGCTGGGGAAATTCCGTAATTACAGGAAGCAAAATAACGGCAAGGTTCTCTAACATCAGAAAAATTTCATCATACCTTCCTTTCACTCTCGAAGACGCAGAATTAATCTCAAATGAAAATGGAAATGAAGCTACCCCAATCGCTTATATATATGCAACTCCGGATTATAAAATAAACGCTTTATCAGAAGATAAAGAATTTGGGGTCAAGTTTCTGGACAGTTTGCTTACTAAATCTGATGCAGATTCCGGATCTAGTATTATCAATACTGCTGTAACTGCTACTACAACTGCTGCCGCAAATGCTCTACCGGTAAGTTCTAAATGTACAGTATCCGGAGGAACCTGGACTGCAGGAGTCAATGGAACACCGGGAACTTGTGCTTGTACACTACCAAAGGTTTTACAAGCAGATGGTTCTTGTGCCATTCCAAAAATTGTTCCAAATGCTACTCCGATTACAGAAGAAAGCAAATGCACAACATCAGGAGGAACCTGGACTGCAGGAGCTACGCCTTCTTGTAAATGTCCGACAGGTAAAGTTTTAAGAGATGGTGCTTGTATTTCACCAAAGGATACCATAAAGGTTGAACCCAAGGATTCCATTAATTTCAGATTAGGGGTTTTGTTCTCTATGCGTTTTGCTCAGGATAATATAAAACTGAGTAAAGACGGTGTAAAAATGGACAGTGGTGTTTTCAGATTAATAAAACCTTTGGCCATTAAACTTAACAGAAATATTCAAGTTGAAAAACTTGTCATAAACAAAGACTTAAATATTGAAGAAATCAAAATTGATATTTCCAAAGGCAAACCATTGGGCATCAAGATGGGTAGGGTAAAAACTAATATTACCTCATTGACTATTATAGGTATTGGCGGAAATCCGGCGAATTATGGTGGAGGCCTTGGCGGGTCAATTGAACTATTTCCAAAATCAACACCAGCACCAACAACAACATCAACAACACCACCACCACCATCAACAACACCAATTGCTGCAGACGACACTACCTTTATCAGTCTGGAAGTTAAAAAAGTTCCTGAAGGAATTTCCTTTAAAGGAGAAGTTAAATTGGATGCATCAGGCTTATCTCTGGGCAATCTGATTTTCAAAACACCGAATTCAACTAATGGGTTGAGTTTTGGTTATGACGCAACCAAAAAATCATACGAAATAAAAGCATCAGGTATTATAGATTATGGGGTTAAAGGAAAAGCCAACGAGGCTTATCTTACAAATGCACAAATCGCAGAACTTCCTGCTTCTGAGCAAGCGGCTGCTTTACAAAAGCAGAAAGACATGCCCAATAACTGTACAACAAGTAAGGGTACATGGAGTGCGACTACAAAGACTTGTAATTGCCCTACAGGAATGACATTGTCTGCGGGCAAATGTGTTAATCAGAACCCAATGATTAAAAAAGCGTTTCCTATCGAGATAGAAACATTTGAGTTGACGACAAATAATTTCAGCTTGCTTTTGGTAGCCAAATCCAATCGAAAAATTGAATTTGCCGGCGGTAATATAAAATTTGCCATCAGCAAACTTCTGATAAGTGTAGGGGGAGACAAATCAGTAAATGAACTAAATGACAATCTGGTGAAAGGGACACCTTTGCAAAGTGCAGTAGCAGCCGGTGATGAAGAAGCGGAAACTGAAGGAAAAGAAAGCGATAAAAACTTTGCAATTGGATTTAATGGAGAAGTGGAATTTGGTGTAAAAGGCATCTTTGCGCAATCTAAAGAAGCGAATGATTTAAACAGAGTTGATTCAAATAATTATAACAATCAGTCTGTACAAACAACTACTACCCAACAAGGTCAAAATACCAATCAACAAGGCCAGTCGAACAACCAACAAAGTCAATCTACCACCACAACTACAAGTTATACAAATGTGGGTTTAACTGATGAACAAAAAAGGGCGGACAGATGCAAAATTACTGGAGGAACCTGGACACCTGCAAAGCCTGAAGTTCAAGCAGCACCTGAGATACCTGCTACTCAGGAAGTTCCGGCGAAGCCAGCAAAGGCGGCTTACACTGATCAAAATGGAGTGAGTCATCCTGCTGAACTTGCTACTCCAAGAGTGCCGGCAAAACCAGCTGTGCCTGCTGTAGCCCAAGAGGCTGCCGTAGCTGCAATCTGTGGTTGCCCAACGGATAGAGTATTACAACCTGATGGCTCTTGTAGAATTGTTCCGGTTGTATCAGTAAACGGCTTCACTAAGTACGCAATCAGAAAAGATAAAGACACTGTTTATTGGCCTAATACGGCATACAATACAGGCAAAGGGAAAAGTTATACATACAGCTATGTTGGAACAGGAACAACTAATTATCCTGCAAGTCCGAATCCACCTAAAAGTTTAGGTACATATACTGTTACGGCATCAGTAAAAGATACCATTTTTTATGCAGCTGCCAGTTCTGCACCAATGGCATTTGAAATTACGCCTCCTCTAATACCTGGTCAGAAAAGTACGGCTCAACCTATAAATCAGCCAACAGGTAGCGGAGCGCCAACTTCCGGCACAACTCCTGCCGTACCGAGTCCTACAAATAAATCTGGGTCTATATCAGCATCAGTGCTGATTGCCTATATTGATAATGAGTTGAGCGTAAAGATCAACGAAATCGCCATTGCCATGGAGACTCCTTCATTTTCACTGGCAGGTAAAGTTAAGATAAGTACTGGCGGAGATAGAGAAGGAGCGGAAGGAGAAGTTGCCTTCAATACATTGTCTACCGGATTTGAAGGAGGCTTTAAATTTTATGAAATAAAGGCCAATCCAGAAAAAGGAATAGAAGCCGGAGTAGAGGTAGGACTGCGCATTGTAGCCCGTGTAGGCATAAATGTTAGTGCAGCCAGATTATATTCTATAGGAGGAGGATTTGATCTTAACACCTCCGATAAAACTTGGTCTGTTTTCCTTGAAGGAGATATTGGTCCAAGAAACACAACCATTGGATTGGTAAAAGGAGGGTTGGCTCCTGCACCGTATTATTTCAAATCCGCTTTTGTTAAGGTTTTGTTTGATCCCAAAAAATGTGATAACAATCCGGTTATTGAGGCAGGTGCCAGTTTGATGAAAAGACAGGAAGGAGATAAGTTTCCTGATGGTGGTGGTCCTTATTATGAAAGAGGACGTATCGGATTAAAAATGGATTTCTGCAGAAACATTTATATGGTAACTGCTGCTTATCATGATACACTTCTTAATGTTGTGATGCTGGATGTTGAAGGTGTTTTTGTAGGCATGGAGCAGAATAATAAAGCGGCTGTTTTTCTGGGAATCAACGCAAACGTAAGCGGTTTTGGGGGCATAATAAAAGGGAATGTGAATCTTTCACTTGGTGTAAATTATCATGCCAATGATCCTAATTCTCCTCCTGAAGTCAATAATTTATACAACGCTGTAGTTGCAGATGTAAAAGAAGAAAATGGAACCTACTTTAACGGAATTTATATCGGAGGCTTTATCGCAGGAGGTGATGAGGGAGTTTTAGATGCCGAGATTGTTGACATACATTGGTATTGGGGCATAAAAGCTGAAGGCTATGTTTATGCTTGCTTTTCCAATACAGACTGGGGCTTGCATTTCGCTGTGCAAGGCAAAGGAGGAGCTTGGGCAGATACTTTCTTAGGTAAGGTTTCGATTGACGGACTTATCGAAGGAAGTGTAACTGGTAAACACAAATCAGAGAAATGGGATGCAGAAGGATTGTATAGATTAATGCTCAAGATTTGCGGTATTGGAGTTGATGTGAAAGGTGGGTTTAAATATACCACAGACGGCGGTTTAAAAATGAATTGATTTTAAAAAATAACAAACAAAACATTAGGTAATTAATCAGGTAAATAAAAGATTATGAACATAAAAATCTCATCTTTATTGTTGTTTATACTTACAATAAATGGTGCTTTTGCTCAAAATAAAAACGGACAAGACAATCTCCTGGCGTCAGTTTCTTCTCCCACAGGAAATTATATTTATTTATGCAGCGAAAAAGAAGTAGTCAATAATGAATTGACTTTCAAAAACACTGATTATTTCATCATCGAAAGGGCCATTTATAATCCTGCAAAAAAAGTAGAAGAACAATCGGATTTTAAAAAAATTGGAGAGTCGAGACCGGTTCAATCTGTAAATCAACTAAAGGATTATTTCACTTCCAAAGAAATTGCGGACATTAAAAAGTCATTTAAATTAAAAAATGACGACAATCTGTTAAAGGTTTTCAATTCTTTCAGGGGCTGGGAAAAGTATGACTTTATATATTCAATATCACCAAGCTTCAGAGTGCCTAAAGGCGTTGTTTTTATTGACAGAGATGCCAAGGGAAAGGAAGTTTATGTTTACAAAGTGACAAGAGTTGATAAAAACACAGGCAATCAATTATGGGGTCAAACGATTGTAGAAAGCAACAGTGGAAATTATTTATTATCTAAATTAAAACCTGTTTCTTCGGTGCAGTCGTTCGATAGTTCATTTAATTTCAAATGGCAGATTCCTGTCACATCAACAACGCTTAAAAGCATAGCACCGCCCGTTACAAGTGTGCCATTTGAAAAATCAGGATTATCAAAAGCTATTTCCTTTTTACCTTATTCCATCAATGCAAAATTGTATTTATCAGAAGCAGGGAATTTTGTTGAAAAATTTAGGCTTTTTGGCAGCATGAATAAAACTGGGGATACTTTATATTTTTCTTGCATGGTAAGGGTTAAGCCAGAAGAAATAAAAAGTGCTTTCATTGTTACTGAAGATGAAGTCAACAACATAGGTGCAGTTTCAGATACTGCCATTGGGATTGCTGTTACAAACAGAACAACTCCATTGATTTATGGCATTCATACTGAAGATGTTTTAAATGGAGTTAGAATTTCATGGAATAAGTTGCCGTCAAAACCATACATCACAGGTGTAGAGATAACACGATTTAATAGCAGAGATGAACTTGATACTATTGCGATACTTCCGCCTTCAGATACCAGTTTTATTGATTATAAATGTGAAGTGGGTCAGCATTACCGTTATCAGGTTAGAACAAAGTTTTTTCCTAACACAGGCTTATCACAAAAAACACCAGCTACAGGAGTAGGTACATTTACGAAATTCACTCGTCCAATGACTCCTTATGAAGTGAGCGCCGAAAATTTGGGGTCAGAT
>CALQJH020000012.1 GCA_943330835.2 Candidatus Kuenenia stuttgartensis | reverse complement strand
TATGGCTTGGCTAAATGGAGCATATGGTCAAACAAAAGATACCATTAAACCACAAGTTGATTTATATACTATTGAGGGAAAAGAAGTAATTATATTGGCAGAAGGTCGTTTGGTAAATCTTGGTTGTGCAACAGGACATCCAAGTTTTGTAATGAGCAATTCATTTACAAATCAAACTTTGGCTCAGATTGAACTTTGGACTAACAACGACAAATATGAAAATAAAGTTTATGTTTTACCAAAACATCTTGATGAAAAAGTAGCTCGTTTACACCTTTCAAAAATTGGTGTTGAACTGGATGTTTTAACCGATGATCAAGCTGGTTATTTGGGTATCGAAAAATATGGCCCTTACAAAGCTGAAATGTATCGTTATTAATTCAAATAATACTTACCATAAAATAGAGCCCTCTTTTTAGAGGGTTTTGTTTTATAGTAATTTTCTGTTACATTGATATTAATTTATGTTTATCAACATACATACTCATCAACAAAATATTCATAATCAGCAAGAATGCTGGAATTTAATTAACGTAGACAAAAAATTTAACGAAAGCAACCCAGTATTTAATTATTCCTTAGGCATCCATCCCTGGCATATCGACATTCAAAAAATCCAAGATGATTTATCAAGATTAAAAATGGCTAGTCATAAATCAAATGTTTTGGCTATTGGAGAATGCGGGCTTGATAAAATCTGTGAGGTTTCATACAAATTACAACAAGAGGTATTTAAAGAACAAATTATTTGGGCAAATGACATCGCAAAACCCTTAATTATACATTGCGTAAGAGCTTATGAAGATGTTTTACAAATGCTTAAAGACAATAGAAATATCATGCCTGTAATTTTTCATGGCTTTAATAAAAATGAAATGATTGCTCAAAAAATAATACAATCAGGATATTATATTTCATTTGGAAAAGACATAACAAAAATTGAATTAGAAAAAACAATTGTTGCTATACCACTTGACAAGATCTTTCTTGAAACTGATGACAGTAATATTCCCATAGAAAATATTTACAAAGAATTATCCAGGATTAGAAATATTCCTCAGCGTCAGTTAATTTTACAAATTCAAAAAAATCTAAAAACGGTTTTTAATATCTCATAAATTATGATGGAAGATTTTTCATGGTTGGGCAGAACGGCCTTATTGATTGGCGAAGAGAAAGTGAAGCTACTGTCCCATAAACATGTAATGGTAATCGGCATGGGCGGTGTAGGTTCATTTGCAGCTGAATTTATTTGCAGAAGTGGCATTGGTAAAATGACCATTATAGATGGCGATGTTGTAGATCCAACAAATCGGAATAGGCAACTACCGGCATTAGCAACAAATCACGGCATATCAAAAGCAACGATCATGTCAGAACGATTAAAATCAATCAACCCTGAAATTGACATACAAATTATAAAAGACTTTATCAACCCTGAAATGGTAGAGACGCTCCTCACCTATCAACCAGATTATATTATTGATGCTATTGATAGTATTACACCAAAAATTACTTTTTTACAATTCGCCTATGAAAATAAAATCCCGCTGGTAAGTAGTATGGGCGCCGGAGGCAAGCTTGATCCAACACAAATAAAAGTTGTAGATATTTCCAAAACAATCATCTGCCCCTTTGCGCAACAAGTAAGAAAAGTATTAAAACAACACAAAATATACAAAGGGATTAAAGTTGTATTTTCTCCGGAATCAAATGTAAAAGAAAGTCTGATGATGACAGATGGGACAAACTATAAAAAATCTGCTTATGGTACAATGTCATATATGCCAGCTACTTTTGGAGCAGTTGCAGCTTCGGTTGCCATCAGAGATTTAATCAATCAATCCTGATTGTAGGTTAACTTTGTTTTTTTAAGAAAATAATACATGATAAAATTATCAGTCAACATCAATAAAATTGCTACTCTGAGGAATTCAAGAGGCGGCAATAATCCTAATCTTATTCAGGTAGCAAAAGATATTGAAAGATTTGGAGCAGATGGAATAACCATACACCCAAGGCCAGATGAAAGGCACATTCGGTATGCAGATGTGTATGACCTCAAAAAAACAATCACTACTGAATTTAATATAGAAGGAAATCCAAGGGAAGATAAATTTTTAGCACTCGTTCTAGACAACCAACCTGATCAGGTTACACTAGTTCCAGATGCGACAGGGCAACTCACGAGTAACCATGGATGGGATACCTTGGAGCATCAAGCTTATTTAAAAAACATCATTTCAATTTTCAAATCAAAAAATATCAGGGTATCGTTATTTGTTGACCCAATTGCAGAAATGATTGAAGGCGCAAAAAAAGCAGGGGCAGACAGGATTGAGTTGTATACAGAAGCTTATGCGAAAGATTTTTTATTAAATAAAGAGAATGCCATTCAGCCATACATAGCTGCAGCTAAAAAAGCAACTGAATTACAGTTAGGCATAAACGCCGGACATGATTTAGATTTGAAAAACCTCTCCTATTTTGCAAAAAATATTCCAAATTTAAAAGAAGTATCCATTGGACATGCATTAATATGCGATGCTATTTATTTGGGATTAGAAAATACTGTTCAATTGTATAAAAGGCAATTGAAATAGTATTTCTTTGATAGAAACGCTGAAAATCGTAGAAGCCGAAAAGAGTATTATTTCAGAATGCTTTCCAATTTTGCATCAAGTGCTTCTCCACGTAAATTCTTACCAATCACCACTCCAGATGGATCTATAAGGAAGTTTTGAGGAATACTTGTGATACCAAATTGCTGAGCTACGGCATTACTCCAACCTCTCAAATCACTAAGATGCGTCCAGGTTAGTCCATCATGGTTTATCGCTTCAAGCCATGGTTCTTTTGATTTATCAAGAGAGATGCCAAGCACGGTAAAGTTTTTACTTTTGTACTTGTTGTATGCATTTACTACGTTCGGATTTTCGCCTCTGCAAGGTCCACACCAACTAGCCCAGAAATCAATCAAAACATATTTTCCTCTGTATGATTTAATATTAACCATCTTTCCATCAACATCAGCCATTTCGAAATCAGGTATAACTTTATTAGCCGGATTTCTCTTGGCTTCATCAATCTGTTGTGAGATGTATCCTCCGATTGGAGATGATTGTATTTCAGGCAATAGTGATTTAAATAATTTTTCCATTAATGGTCCATCAGGAGATAATTGATTTATTCTATAAATAGCAATCAATGAAAGGTAAGACTCTGGCTTATTTTTCACAAATAATTTCAACACCTCAATACAAGCTTTAGCGGCATCTTTATCTATAACAGCATCTTGCTGAAACATACTTTCATAAGGTTGCGTCACCTTACTGAATTCTTTAAAATCATCATGTGCTTTTGATCCTTTTATAACAGCGTTTTGGAAATTGTCTTTTTGAGCTTCCAAGCTCATATTGCTGTTGTCTAAAAACATAGGGATGTATGAGGTGGACTTCGCAAACGAGAGTAATTTAAAATCAGGATATTCCACTTTACCCACCAATGTAAACTTTCCTCCGATTACCAAAGCAGTATTCTCTGGCATTCTGTTATTCCCATTTAGTAAATCAACTACAGTACTATCCGGATATCCACTTACAGTAGCAACAATTTTATATCCTTCAGCAGAAGCCTCTACTTTGGCGACATCATTTTCATTAGACTTTTTCTTGCCTTGAGCAATAGTTAAAAGAGGGCTCCAACAAACCAGCACAATTAAATACTTTTTCATAATAATTACTTTTTAAAGTATTGCAAATTAATAAGATTCTTTGGCTTTACCTATAGTAAAACTTGTAAAAATTATTAAATACGCTTAAAAAGCATTAAGATTTACTTTTTTATCTGGAATAAGAATGGAAGGATTCAATATCGGTGGAAATAGACAATATTTTTCTCAATTGATTAGTCCTTGCGATATTGCAATATTACGAATACGCACATGGTATAGCCAGCAATTTTTACTGAAGTTTATTTAGTTCGTCATTAAAAATATTTACAGCAAGTATTGTAAATAACAATTCAAAACGAAAAATGTGGTTCGAAACATAAGTGAGGGCGATGTGGTACGAACCACAAAAACACTAATACTAAAATTGTGATTGTAAACTATAAACTGATATTGCCTAGTGTAAAAGCCAGTTTTGAAGGATTTTTTCTCCACAAGCCGTTAGAATACTTTCAGGATGAAACTGTAACCCTTGAACATCAAAAACATTATGCCTGAGGCCCATTATATTATTTTGCTCGTCCAAAGCAGTAATCGAAAGACTTAAGGGGAAATCATTTTGATCAACAACCCAACTGTGATAACGACCGACTGATTCTATTGGAAGAAGTCCTCGAAACAATCTATTTTTTGTATCAATAAAGTTTATCGATGTGGCAACCCCATGAAAGACGGTATCCAGATTTTTCAACTTCGCTCCAAAAACTTCGCCAATTGCCTGATGTCCTAAACAAATGCCCAAGATAGATTTAGATGCCGCATATTCCTGAATAACATTTTTCAACATCCCCGCTTCCTCTGGAATTCCGGGGCCTGGCGACAAAATAATTTTATCATACTCCCCTATTCTCTCTATCGACCATTCATCATTTTTGCAGACATCTATTTTTACATGGAGGATTTTCTCAACCATATGCACCAGATTGAAAGTAAAGGAATCGTAATTATCGAACACTAAAACTTTAGTCATATCATTTAAAATAAAAAAGACGGAAACAAATCCGTCTTTAAAAATAATTATGCAAATTTCTTCGCGTCTTCTAAAAACTTTGCTAACCCAATATCTGTAAGTGGATGCTTTAGTAGACCTAAAATAGACTCCAACGGACAAGTACAAACATCAGCGCCTGCTTCAGCACATTTGATAATATGATTTGGGTTGCGAATAGATGCAGCAAGAATTTCTGTTTTAAACCCTTGAATGCTGAATATCTGACGCATCTGGTGAATCAACTCCATTCCATCCCAACCACTATCATCAATTCTGCCTAAAAAAGGAGACACATAAGTTGCGCCCGCTTTCGCTGCAAGTATTGCTTGACCTGATGAAAAAACCAAGGTGCAATTCGTACGTATTCCGTTTTGTGTAAACCATTTGATAGCTTTAATGCCTTCTTTAATCATAGGCACTTTTACCACAATATTTTTATGAATAGCCACCAACTTTTTCCCTTCTGCAATAATGCCATCGAAGTCTGTAGAAATAACTTCCGCACTGATATCCCCATCTACCATTTCGCAAATGGTTTTATAATGCTGCATCACAGCCGCCTCACCTTTAATCCCTTCTTTTGCCATTAGCGATGGGTTGGTCGTAACTCCATCTAAAATGCCTAAATCGTTAGCTTCTTTTATTTGTGCAAGATTTGCAGTGTCGATAAAAAATTTCATTGGAAATGATAGTTTATTTTGTTGTGCGAAGGTATAGTATTAAGTAAAAATTAAAAAGTCAAAAGTCAAAAATATCTATACAAAAATAAGGTGCTTCGGGAAGTAAAATCGGTTTTTACTTTTTACTTTAAAATCTTGATTTTTTTAAATAAAAAATGGCAAGTTACTTACATCGCACCGCTCAACCATCTACCCTTGCTATCTTCCGATCCTGGGGGAGTTCAACAGGAGCTGGTCGTATAAGACTTGCCGGTGCAAATATAGGGATTTTGTTTTAAAGGTTCAAAAGGTTTGGGAGGTTCAAAACCTTTTGAAGGTTCAATATGTTCAAAAGGTTTAACTTGAAGATCAAACTATAAACAAAAAACTATAAACAAACTAATCAACCAATCTCCTAATTCAACATCGGCCTTGTTACAGCAGTTTTTCTGGAATTAATGGTAGACATCCCAATCAATTGATCGTTCCGATCCGTGAAAGATTTATAATAAACCAAAATAGTATACTCATTTTCTGTTTCCCAATAATTTCCTTCTAATTCAGTTTTTATGGCTAGATTTTTTTTATCTACTGCGATATAAGTATAATTATAATAACCTTGCTTTAATAATGCACTGGTTTCATAAGATTCCTTTTCTGTATTGTAGATCATCTTCCACTCCTCATTTAAATTAAACCCGGTGAATGCTCCAGCTAAATAAACGTCTTTATCATAATAAGGAAGATGATCGGGCGGAGAAAAACTGAAATTTATTTTTGCATAATCTCCTTGCCAAAAAGGATTGATACTTTCGAAAGTTGATATATTATACATCCCATTGTAATCAGGGAAATAAATGTATTGTTGCGAAGTCCTGTCTATATCTTTTTTCAAAAAAAACGCTGCATTACGCTCATCATAAATACCACTTTCAATACGATCACTCTGCAACCTGAAACTTCTCAAATCCAACCAACGCCATTCTTTACCACCTGGAAATATCCCGACATTTTCACTATTGTATTCCATTAGATTTCCTCTTACAAATGTTGGAGCTATATCACGCTGAGCATTATCCCAGCGATTATTTTGTAGTACAACGACTTTTACTTGCTGAGCCAAACTGAAGGTATTCGGAATTTTTATATTTACAGAAAAGCGAAGTCGTTGATGCGTATAAAACAACTGGGCAGAAAAAGGCTGAACCACTTCTGCACTTACAATTGCATTCTGATCTACAACAATCATCTGTTTGGTGAAAACTGTTTTAGCAGTGTCTCCATCGAGGTATACTTTCAATAAATAATTCCCTGATCTTGTTGGCACCGCATCCTGACTAGGTAAAAATGCCTGATAATGGGTATACTTTTTATAGGCAATGGAAGCATACCGATATGTAGTAATTCTATTTTGCGTAAACCCTTTGATATAATCGAATGGAGAAAGATTCGCAGGCTTCCAATTGTAATCGCATAAAACATACGTAAAATAATAACTCTTGTAATTACCATCCATATCGTCAAATTCCAATTCGAGTTTATTGCCACTATTCAGATTATAAACAGGTAAACCTTGCTGGTTGCCATATTGAAACAACTGAGCGGTTTTAATATTGGACTTATATACCTTTTCTACGTTTTGAGCGGTTGTATTAAAAGAAAACAAAAAGAAAATTACACAAAAAAAAGTGCCACGATAATAATTGAAATGCATTTACTAATTTAATTATTTTACTTTTGAAAGATAGAAAAAAAACTCGATTGAATACACCATTATTTATTGCTAAAAGAATTGCCCTGAAAAACAGGCATACTTTTTCGAGATTTATCATCAAGCTTGCCATTGGCGCAACCACGCTCAGTGTGGCGATTATGATTGTGGCATTGAGTTTTGTCAATGGATTTCAACAGTCTATCAGTAATAAAATATTTAGTTTCTGGGGCCATATCAGGGTGCAACAAAATCTTGAAGACAAAACAAATATTACTGAAGAATACCCTATTACTCAAAATGACAGTGTAGAAAATTACCTGAAACATATCAAAGAAGTGTCTTCTGTAGAACGCTTTGCTACAAAATCTGCTATTTTAAAATTTGAAACAACCATAGAAAGCATTCTGCTAAAAGGGATTGACAGCTCTTTCAATTTTACCAGAATGGCGCCATTTTTGAGGAATGGAAAGTGGCCACAATTCAAAGACAGCATTTACAGTAAAGAAGTTATGCTCAGTGCATATACTGCAAACCAACTCAATATTAAAACTGGTGATAGTCTGCTAATTTTTTGCTTTAGAACCGATGGCAGTAAAACCGCAAGGAAAATTGTTGTATCAGGCATTTTCAAAACAGGCATTGAAGATTATGACAAGAACTTTGCTTTTTGCGATATCAATCTGATCAGAAAATTAAACAACTGGGAACCCAATCAAATTGGAGGCTATGAATTATTTTTGAAAGATTACCAACAAACAGACAGCATTAACAACTTGATTTATGCCGAGCTTCCACAAACCTGGTATAGCAGGAGTATTAAAGAAATCTATCCCAATATTTTTGACTGGCTAAATTTACAAGGACAGATAAAAAATATATTAATTGGCATCATGACTATCATTGCCGTTATCAATCTCATCACTTGTTTGATAATATTATTGCTGGAGCGCACACAGATGGTAGGCATTTTAAAAAGCATAGGTGCAAACAACTGGCAAATTCAGAAAATATTTCTTTACAACATTTCCATCATTTCAATTGTTGGAGTCGTTGCGGGAACAGTTATAGGATTATTAATTTGCTGGATTCAGGACAAAACCGGATTTATCACACTGAATGAAGAAGCCTATTTCATTTCCAAGGCAAGTGTGGATGTAATTTGGTGGCAAGTCTTACTCATAGACTTTTTTACTTTATTCGTTTGTTTTCTGACCCTTATTATTCCTACTTTTTTAGTGAATAAAATTTCGGTTATTAAGGCCATCAGATTTAAATAAAAGCCTAACTAATTCCTTGTCAACTCATAGATAACAATCGATGTAGCTACGGCGGCATTCAAAGATTCCGCATGACCAATTTTAGGAATAGTAATTTTTTCATGGGCTACATCCAATATCGCATTAGCTATTCCATTGGCTTCATTACCAATTATCACAATCGCTTCGCTTAATGGAGGCATAGCTTTTATTGAAGCACCATTAAGTGTTGTAGCGAGAATTCGTACACTATTATTTCTCAAGAGCCACTCTTCTATATTGGTGTAAATAAGATTAACCCTTGCTAAACTCGACATGGTACTTTGAACGACTTTTGGATTATAGCAATCAACTGTATTCATGGAGCAAACAATATTTTTAACACCAAACCAATCAGCTGTACGAATGATTGTTCCCAAATTCCCGGGATCATTAATATCATCAAGAACAAGCGTAATACAATTATGTACATTTATTTTTTCCTGAGGCATTTTCATTTTAAAAACCCCTACTGCTAGATTGGGTGTTTTCAGGTTTGAAATCTTCAATAGTTCAAAATCTTCGATTACCTGTAACCGTATATTTCCATTTTGAAGCTTATTTTGATCAATAGCACTCGCCCATTCAGATACGGCATAAATCATCTCACATTCAAAGATATTGGTCTGGATTAATTCATTTAAAAGCTTCGGCCCTTCCGCAATAAATGCATGATGTTCATCTCTAAATTTTTTGTGCTGTAAACTTTGAATATATTTGATAGTTGCTTTAGATAACATGTAGCCGTATTTATGTCAAAATTTATATTTAACAGACCAAAAATAATACTATCGGGGGAAATACTCCTGATAATCATTTTAATTGCTTCCTGCGCAAAACCATTTGTCAGAAAAGCCCCAAAGGGAGCTTATTACTTATACCAAAATAAAATAGAAATCGGCAAAGGCGGCGGATTTAGCAAATCAGAAAAGAAAACACTGACCCAGCGATTGTATGTTCAATTGGATGAAAATGCAAAAGTGAAATCAAGACAGAAATTTGTTTTTTTAAAAATGCTAAAACACCCTTCAGTTTATGACAGCAGTTATTCCAGAATCTCCTGTGAAAATATTGCGGCATCTTTATTTCATATCGGATACTACAATGCAAAAGTGACTTTCGGTGCTGATACCAGTAGAAAAAAAGTTTCTGTTACCTACAAAGTCGAATCAGGGAAACCGACTTTAATAGATACCATTTCATACAAACTTCGTCAAAACGGAATAATCCTTTTTAATCAAGATATCAAGAAACATACTTACCTGAAAAAAAATAGTCCTGTTACAAAAGCTGCAGTAATTACAGAAATAGGAAGACTGGTAGATAGTTTCAGAAATAATGGCTATTATAAATTTACTGCGTCAGAATTAAAAATACAAGGAGATACCACCATAAAAGCGTTGACCTATTTTACCGATGACCCTTTTGAACAAATCAACATTCTCGCTGAAGCACAAAAGCAAAGAGACTCCCCCAGAATTAAACTTTCAGTAGTTTTAAATACGACTTCGGATTCCTCGAGATTTAATAGATATTACATCAACAAGATTTGCATCATCAGTGATTATCGTCAAGGCGACGAATGGAATGACAGTAGTTTGAAGAAAGTTCATAGTAAAAATTACGATGTAGGATTTCACAAACAACTCTTCAAAATAAGTCTCTTTGAAAAAAATATTTTACTAAAACCAGGACAGCTTTACAGGCAGAGTGAATATTTCAACACCCTTACCAGTTTAAATAATTTAGGGGTTTGGCAAAGCGTAGATATTCAATTTGAAGAAATTGCATTCCCTTCCAATTTGATAAATGTGATTATTAAATTAACGCCATCTAGAAAATTTGGATTTGAAACAGGTCTGGAACTAAGTTATTCCGCAGCAAGCAATACCAGTAATTTATTGTCAGGTAATTTATTTGGATTGTCCGGAAGCTTATCCTTACTGAACAGAAACCTTGCAAAAGATGCGATAAAAATGACGCATAATTTCAGGGGCGGAATCGAACTAAATAAAAACGTTGGTTTAAAAGGGAAAGTTATCAATTCAAATGAAATAAGTTACAACAACAATACATCCTTCCCAAGATTAATTCTCGCCGCAGTTCCGAATGTATTCATAGGAAAAGCCCTTAAAAATAACGGAGAAAGTTTTATTAATCTGGGAACGTCTTATAACACAAGATTAGACTTATTTAACCTTCAATCTATTAATAGCAGTTTCGGCTGGACGGGTAATAATAAATATAACTGGAAATGGGTCTTTGCGCCAATAAGCATCGGCTTTAGTAATTTATTTAATCAATCTGACAGTTTTAGACATATCCTGAATGAAAACCCCTTTCTGAATTACTCTTACAATTCTGCTTTATATGCTGGAATGAGTTTTAGTTTATCAAAATTCAACAGCCATCTGAACCATCCGAGGAGCTTATCAAAGGAACAATCCATGAAACTCAATCTTGAAGAATCAGGATTAACATGGGGCTTACTACCCTATTTTACAAAATATAAAAGAAGATACATCAAAGGAGATTTCGAAATCAAACACAACATTAAGTATGCAAAATCTACTTTAGCCTTTAGAGGTTTTTTAGGCATTGGGATTCCATTACTTGGCAGCGACACCAATAAAACTTTGCCATTTTTTAATCAATATTTAGCAGGCGGAAGCAATAGTATGAGAGGATGGCCTGTAAGAGGAATTGGCCCTGGCGGTCGACCATTGGTACCATACGAATCAGGCAAAACGATCTTCAATGACCGAACAGGCGATATGCAATTTGAAGTAAACGCAGAATACAGATATGACATTGCTAAAATTATTCCTAACACACTTACCTTGAGAGGCGCGATTTTTACAGATATTGGGAACATCTGGAACATCAACAATACGAAACTAGATGGCACTGCGGATAGTTCACAATTCAATATCAAAACTTTTTACAGTCAATTGGGCGTAACTGCAGGAACTGGCTTCAGGCTTGACTTCAACTACTTTGTGGTTCGACTGGATTTAGGCTTTAGAATCAAAAGACCTGAATTATTTTACTTGAAAGATGGTTGGAATGCTCCCAATATTGGAATTAAAGATGTGTTCAATAAATTATTTTCAAGCGGAGATAATGACGAGTACCGTAAATGGAGGTATGAAAATTTCAATTTTACTATCGGAATTGGCTATTCTTTTTAATAACGAAGAAGACATTACAAACCAGCTTATTTATTATCATTTAATCCTGACATAAATTGATCTATAGTGATGCTATCTCCAATACTAAACTCACCGATTGCTGTTCTGCGAAGTCCACTTAAATAGGCCCCAGATCCTAATTCAGCTCCAAAGTCATTGGCAATACTTCGTATATACGTTCCAGTTGAACAGACTATTTTAAAATGAACAACAGGCAATTCAATTAATGTGATTTCAAAAGAATGAACAGTTACTTTTCTTGATTTCAATTCAATATCTTTTCCTCTTCTCGCTAATTCGTACAAAGGTTTTCCTTCTTGTTTTATAGCAGAATAAATCGGAGGCATCTGATCAATTTCTCCAGTAAATATTTTGGTAGTTGCGTAAATAAGGGCTTCATTTATTTTGGAAATATCTTTTTGTTGTTCTGGCAAACTTTCCAGATCATAAGTGGGTGTTACTGCGCCCAAAGTAAAAGAACCTGTATATTCTTTTTTCTGCGCCATGAATTCATTAATACTCTTGGTAAACTTTCCAGTACACACAATCAATAACCCTGTTGCCAATGGATCTAAAGTGCCAGCATGTCCAACTTTTCGAACGCGAATGATGGATCTTATTTTTTTCACCACATCAAAAGAAGTCCAATGAAGCGGTTTGTCAATCAGTAAAACTTTTCCTTCTTCAAATTGAGATTTCATTTCTTCAGAAATATCAACTTTAATAGAAGAAAACTGGTTTAGAATTCCTTTTTCTTTTAATTCAGCACTATGTTTTTTAAGATAACTCCCCTTTTTACTCAAAATTTTCTCTTTTCAACTAATGATTAATAGGCTCTTGCAAATAAAACTCTTTGTGAACTAGGGTTCCCCGTTAGTATGCATTTTCCGGCTTCAAGTTTATTATCTAAAGGAATACAACGTATAGTAGCTTTCGTTTTTTCTTTTATTTTCTCTTCCGTTTCTGCAGTACCATCCCAATGTGCCGATACAAAGCCAGCTTTATGATCTAACAGATCCACTAATTCTTCCCAGCTATTGGCTTCTCTGATATTTTCATTTCTAAAAGCCAGTGCTTTATTGAAAATATTTGCTTGAATGTCTTCCAATAAATTTTGAATATAAGTAGCGAGGCCATCAAAGCTAACACTTGTTTTTTCTTTAGTATCTCTCCTAGCCAGTTCCACCACATTGTTTTCGATATCTCTCAATCCCATAGCCACTCTAACTGGAACACCTTTCAATTCATACTCAGCGAATTTCCAACCTGGGCGAGCATTATCACTGTTATCATATTTCACTCTAATGCCTAGGGCTTTTAAATCTTTAATTAAGCTGGCTACTTTTTCGTCAATAACCGGTTTGCTTTCTTCCCCTTTATAAATAGGCACAATTACAACTTGAAGTGGAGCTATTCTTGGGGGCATAATCAGCCCCTGGTCATCACTGTGAGCCATAATTAAGGCGCCGATTAAACGAGTAGAAACGCCCCAGCTTGTTGCCCAAACATATTCCTGTTTGTTTTCTTTATTTAAAAACTGCACATCGAATGCTTTCGCAAAGTTTTGACCGAGGAAATGAGAAGTACCTGCCTGCAGTGCTTTGCCATCTTGCATTAACGCTTCTATGCAATAAGTATCTTCTGCACCTGCAAATCTTTCGCTGGCTGTTTTAACACCTTTAATAACTGGAACGGCCATATATTGTTCAACGAATTCAGCGTATACATCCAGCATTTTTGTTGTCTCTTCGATAGCTTCTTCTTTCGTAGCATGAGCTGTATGTCCTTCCTGCCAAAGAAATTCTGCTGTACGCAAAAACAAACGCGTGCGCATTTCCCATCTTACCACATTAGCCCATTGGTTGATTAAAAGTGGGAGATCACGATAAGATTGAATCCATCCTTTATAGGTATTCCATATAATCGCTTCACTTGTTGGTCTGATGATCAGCTCTTCTTCAAGTTTTGCATCAGGATCCACTATTAATTTACCTTTATTATTAGGATCAGTTTTCAAACGGTAATGCGTAACAATGGCACATTCTTTTGCAAATCCTTCAGCGTTTTTTTCTTCCGCTTCAAAAAGGCTTTTCGGAACAAACAAAGGAAAATAGGCATTAACATGTCCAGTTTCTTTAAACATTCTATCCAGTTCATCTCTCATATTTTCCCATAGCGCATAGCCATAAGGTTTAATGACCATACACCCTCTTACCGCAGAATAGTCTGCTAATTCCCCTTTAATAACAAGATCATTATACCATTGTGAATAGTCTTTTTCTCTTGATGTAATTTCTTTGCTCATAATATTAATTTATAAAAATGGAT
>CALQJH020000011.1 GCA_943330835.2 Candidatus Kuenenia stuttgartensis | reverse complement strand
GCTTGCTTGAAAAATGTGAGTAACTTTTTGTTACCTAATATTATCTAATTATTATTAATCCTATATCTTAGCACCTGCGTTCGCGACTTAACTTTTGCTTGACTTATACCAGAGTGCCTGTTTGTTACACAAATGTGGCACTTTTTTTTACCCCATACAACTCAACTTCTATAACCTTTAATGATGCCGAAAGAGGACTTTTTCCTCCTAAAGCCCATTCTACATTGATTTTGAGTATCTTTGTTTTATTATGCCCACCCGCCAAACCGACATATTATTTCAACTGATTCATGCCCTCGAGAAGTCGGAAAAGCGCAATTTTAAGCTCTACATACAAAGAAATTCAGGGAATAAAGATCTTAAAATCATCGAATTGTTTGATGCTATAGACAAATTGAAGGAATATGATGAAGTGGTTTTATTAAAAAAACTCAGCTCTATTGAAAAACCGCAGCTTTCTAATGTAAAAACACATTTATACAAACAATTACTGGCAAGCTTAAGGGTAATCAAAACCAGTGAAAGCATCGATCTTCAACTGAATGAACAATTAGACTATGCCAGAATACTATACAATAAAGGCCTTTACCACCAAAGCTTGAAGATTCTCGAAAAAATTAAGGAAATAGCTGTTGCCAACCACCACCACACTTTTGTAATTCAGGCGATATCTTTTGAAAAGAAAATAGAAGCTCTGCACATTACCAGAAGCTTGCAAGACAGAGCAGAAATACTAAGTGCCGAAGCAGAAGCCGTAAACCAAAAAAGAGCAACAATTACAAAACTCTCTAATCTTGCTTTACAATTATACAGCTGGTATATTAAAAACGGACACGCTCGTAACGCTAACGATGAGACGATAGTAAAACAATTCTTCTTCGAAAAACTGCCGGACAATTATAATTCGCTGAAAGGGTTTTATGAACGTCTATATATTTATCAAAGTTTTTGCTGGCTAGCGTATATCAGACAAGATTTTTTAATGTATTACAAATACACGCAGAAATGGGTAGATCTTTTTCATGAAGAGGACAACATGATTGCGAATGAAACAATTCATTACATCAAAGGCATGCACAATTTAATGAACGCGCATTTTGATTTAAGAAATCATAAAAAATTTGAAGCAACTATAAAAGTGTTTGAAGCTTTTTCTAAATCTTCTGTTGCTAAACAATTAGATAATACAAGGATTCACACTTTTGTTTACCTCAACAGCGCGAAACTAAACCAGCATATTCTTTCCGGTAGATTTACAGAAGCCATGAAATTGCTTCCCGAAATTGAAGATAAACTTAACGAGTATGCGCTATTTATAGATAAGCATCGTATTCTTGTTATTAATTATAAAATTGCCATGGTTTATTTTGGTGCAGGCGATTATAATAAATGCGTAGATTATCTTCACAAAATTATTAATGATCAAATTGATCTCAGAACAGACCTGCAGTGTTATGCACGACTGCTTCATCTGATTGCACATTACGAACTGGGCAATTATAGTCTTATAGAATATCTTACCAAATCCGTTTATCGCTTTATGGCAAAGATGAA
The DNA here is from genome assembly GCA_943330835.2 of Candidatus Kuenenia stuttgartensis. The sequence goes on along the minus strand of CALQJH020000011.1, from coordinate 12,406 downwards.
ACGGTTAACCGTAATCGAAGAAGCGATGTTTAAATTTTTAAGAAATTCGTTTCATGTAAACAGAAGTGAATTGAAGATATTGTTTCAGGATTTATTGGAAATACTAAAGCAATTCGAAAAGACAAGATTTGAAACAAGAACCTTCGCATACCTCGATGTTATTTCCTGGCTGGAAAGTAAAGTATCCCAAAAACCAATGGCAGAAATTATTAAGGAGAAATTTATCAGAAGCAATAGATAAGCGTCTTATAGAGAATGAAAAAAATTTAGATGCCCAACAGTCTTTTTGTCTTAAAGACGGATTTTGCAGTTGGAATCGTAGTGAGCCGAAAAAGAAATAAAGACGATATATTGAGCTGATCTTTTGGATGAGGCAAAGAGAAAAAGAGACAAGATTTACAATTGTCGTCTCTATTTATCCAAATATTTACGATTCAAAAGTGCTATTTTTGCAAGTCAAGAAATTTTTATGAAAAAATACATTGTACTATTATTTGCTGCAGCTATTTCTTTTAGCTCATTCGCTCAGACAAAAACAAGTAAAAACAGGTTTGATTTAACCGCTCGGCCAAGCGACCATCTTATGCTTCAATTGAGTTCGGATCGATGGATGGGGGCTCCTGATAGTTTAGATAGTCATCAAAAAGGGATATCAAGAGGGGCAAATGTTTATATTATGCTAGATAAATCTTTTAAAAGTAATCCGCATTTTAGTGTTGCCTTTGGTTTGGGGATTGGGACCAGTCACTTATTTTTAAATAAAATGTCTGTTGACATAACGGGATCTACTCCTATTTTAGGTTTTAATAATCTTGACGCCAATCCAAAATACAGTAAATACAAGGTAAGCACAACCTATCTGGAGCTTCCTGTCGAATTACGCTATTTTTCTAATCCTGAAAAAATAAACAAGTCGTTAAAAATTGCGTTGGGGTTAAAAGTAGGCGTTTTATTGAATGCACACACAAAAGGGAAAAGTGGTTATACAGAGAAATTGAGCTCTAAAAGCTATTTTAACAGTAATAGATTAGTTGGAACTGCAAGAATTGGGTATGGTTATGTAAGTTTGTTTGGGGCTTATAACTTAACCTCTATTTTTAAAGATAAAGTTGCTGAGGATATGAAATTATTTCAAATAGGGATCGCCATCAGCGGGTTATAATATTATATTTTAAAAGGAGAGAATCCCAGCGTTTGTTGGGATTTTTTTATTTTACGCCTAATTACTCAAAATGAAGACGCTTATCATAATCAGGCATGCTAGAAGTAATGATGCCAAAATAAATGAAACAGACTTTGAAAGAAGTTTAAGCGATAGAGGGAAAAGCGAAGCATTGGCAGCATCAGATAAACTTTTATCTAAGATTCCATCCATCGATTTAATACTAAGTAGTTCAGCATTAAGGACAAAACAAACTGCTGAATATTTTAGAAAAGCACTAAACTGTTCCGCAGAAAAAATAAAACACTTAGATGGTTTATACCTGGCATCAGCAGAAAAAATAGAAGAACTCATTACTTCGGTGGAAAAAGATATTGATAGTTTAATGGTAGTGTGTCACAATCCTGGGATAACCGATTTTGTAAACGGCTTGATAGTTAATGTAAGAATAGACAATATGCCAACCTGTGGTATTTTTTGTGTTTCGGTTGAGATTGATAATTGGGAAGAATTTAAAACAGCAGAAAAATTATTTCTCTTTTTTGATTCTGACGGGAAAAATTAAAGTGTTTTTTCAAAATAAACAGCAGTTGGTTCAGGGTTAAAATAATAGGCCTCAATTTTATAAAATCCGTTTTTTTCGTAGAGATTCATTGCCGGCGTCATAGTGTTCAAAGTGTCGAGACGAACTTTTTTATACCCGGCATTTTTTGCGAAAGCCAAAGACAGGGCTAAAAGCGTTTCACCAATTTTATTTCTTTGATAATTGGGTTTAACATACATTCTTTTGAATTCTGCAATTAAATCTCCTTTTGGCCTAATAGCAATACAAGCAATAAAGTTTTTTTTATTTTTGCATAAAATTATAGAGCCTAACGGTGAGCTATACATGTTTTTAATAGTTTCAAGTTCAGCTTCAAAGTTTTGAAAAGATAAGTCAATATTAAGCCATTCAGCATACTCTTTAAATAATGAGATGGCGGCTTTGTATTCTTCCTCTGTAGAGACAACTATATACTCAAACATTATCGGTCTTTTTATTAGCAAGAAATAATCCTAGAAAAATTAAAACTGCAGAGAAGCATTTTTGCAAATCTAAATGATCCGCATGAAAACAGATTGCTATAATAGTTGCAAATACTGGTTGTAAATAAATATAATTTCCAGTTGTACTCGCTCCTAATTTATTAATTCCATAAATATTAAACATATAAGCAAGTGTTGTGCCACCAATTACAATCAAGCCCAATACAGTAAATGATGTTAATGAATAATTATCCCACGGGATATGTGTAAACTGGTTCCAACAAAATGGAATGGAGATTATAAAACCAAAGGTAAACATCAAGCGTATAATAGTAATAGCGTTATACTTTTTTATCAATGGTTTTACAATAATAAAATATATCGTGTAAGAAACAGCATTGAGAAAAATAAAAATATCACCCAAGAAAACATTAGAACCGCTTTGATTTGAAGATCTTAAAAGAATAAGAAAAGTAGCGCCAGTAATTCCAAGCATTAAGCCAATGATTTTATTGCGATTTATTTTTTCTCCTAAAAAAGCTGCAGCAAAAAAAGTAATTAGAATTGGTGTTGTTAGCATTAACAAAGCGCCATGAATTGGTGTTGAAAGAGATAACCCTTCGATAAATAAAAATTGATTCAGAACAATTCCTGTAATTGAGCATAAAATTATTCTACCCATGTCTTTCCTTTCAACTTTTTCTTTCTCCTTTTTAAAAACAAAAAAACACCATAATAAAATGGTGCTTACTGAAATTCTTATAAAATTTAAACCAAAAGGTAAGATAAGATTTCTGTCAATTAGAAATTTTACAGCAGTAAAATTGATAGAGAAAAAAATCGTTGTGAATAATACGGCAATATGAGCTTTTATGTTATTTTTCAACTGTTTTATTTATTGCTGCAAATTAAATCATACAAAGTATAAATCAGCTTAAATACTTTTTTAAAATCTCTTTTTAAAATATTAATTACAGAAATGACCTTCACAGAATTGAAAAAAAATTTCTTGTTGAGGGATTGCTTTATTTCGGAGTGGATGAAAAGGGGATATATTCAATAAGTTTATTGACGATTAAATTGTAATAATAGCGCACCGTTTAAACGGTGCCCTAAATGATAAATGCGATATTGCAATATTACGAATACAGTAATCAATCTGACAACTTTTCATATCGTAACCATCATTCTTTGAATATTTAAAAATTTATACCCTACCGTTTAAACGGTAGACTAACAATTTTGAAAACATCATTGTTATCTTTCAACGGGCATAAATTAAAAAACCGTCCTTAGAAAAAGACGGTTTGATTATATAGATTACTAACCCAAAAAAAACGAACCTATAATTATTCTTCTATTTAGATGCTCCTTAATTTGTCTCTTATAAGAATGATTTAGGAAAATCTACTAATTTTACTGTGTTGAATTATGCTTGCATTTCTTTAATTTTCTCTCTTATTTTAGCTTCGATTTCGTTTGCCATTTCTGGATTGTCGGCTAGTAATTGTTTTACTGCTTCTCTGCCTTGTCCCATCTTTTCGCTATTATAACTAAACCAGCTGCCACTTTTTTGTACAATACCAAGCTCAACGCCCATATCAATGATTTCACCCACTTTAGAAATCCCTTCCCCATAAATAATATCAAACTCCGCTTGACGGAAAGGTGGAGCAACTTTGTTTTTAACCACTTTGACCTTAATGTGATTACCAACAACCTCATCTCCGTCTTTTATTTGTGCCATTCTTCTAATATCCAAACGTACTGATGCATAAAACTTCAATGCGTTACCGCCAGTGGTTGTTTCTGGATTACCAAACATCACGCCAATCTTTTCTCTCAACTGGTTAATAAAAATACAGCAGCTATTTGTTTTTGAAATTGTTGCAGTTAATTTTCTTAATGCCTGGCTCATTAATCTTGCATGTAATCCCATCTTACTATCTCCCATTTCCCCTTCAAGTTCACTCTTTGGAACCAAGGCTGCTACTGAATCTATAACCACCACATCAAGCGCTCCTGAAAGAATTAATCGATCCGCAATTTCTAAAGCCTGTTCTCCATAATCTGGTTGTGATATCAATAAACTGTCTATATCAACACCTAACTTTTGAGCATAATTGCTATCAAATGCATGCTCTGCATCAATAAATGCACAAATACCACCCTTCTTTTGTGCTTCTGCTATTATATGTGTAGCCAATGTAGTTTTACCTGAAGATTCCGGACCGTAAATTTCTATAACTCTGCCTTTGGGTAATCCACCAATTCCTAATGCTACATCCAAACCAATTGATCCGGTTGAAATAACCCCTTGCTCACTTGGCGGTCTTTCATTCATCATCATTACAGAACCTTTTCCAAAGTCCTTGTCAATTTTGTCCATTGTAAGCTTAAGCGCTTTCAGTTTTTCTGCGTTACTCATTTTTTTCTTTTTTAAGTGATGTATCTAATTTGTCTTATTAATGTATAAGCGGATACAAATGTAAGGGGATTATTTTTACCAAACTAATTTATTTAGTATTTTTTGCTAAGTTTTTTATACAAGCTTTTTGGAGAAAAAAACGTTGATGAAGCGATTTATTTCACTTGTTTATTAAAAACTCTATTGAAAAGAGATCCTACAAGCCTCCGGAAATGCCATTTAATGAAGTCGGATAGGATAACTCAACAATACTTATTGCTTGATAATAGCCTGCAACAAAGCCTCATTAATTTTAACGGGGAATTTCTTTTTTAACTCTTCGAGCCATTTTTTCTCGATTACATTTTGATAATCATTTATTACCATCCCTCTCGATTCTTCAAAAGTACGTTGGTCTCCTTCTGGATGAAGTTTGTAATATTTTACAACTGTTGCTGTCCCATCTGCATTTTTAGTTACATTAGAAAATGTGCCAACTACAGGTGTTGTTGGACCGGCAATTTGAGTCAATTCTAATCGCGTACTGTCTCCTTGCAATAATTCTGGCTCATTCTCTACTAATTTTTTCCAGTAAAAACCAAGTTTTATACTATCCATTACTAAACTGGCAAATGAAACTGTTGCACAATTCATAATTAAGACATCCGCACTTGCAGACCATTTATATTGTCCTTTGTTTTCATTGTAATACTTCAACATGCCAACGCTGTCTTCAGACGCTTTTGACCAAACTTGCTTTTCCATTATCTCAAATAACATATTGCCTTCTTTAAATTCGCGCATTTGTAAAGCAAATTCATTATTGTAATCTTCAAGATGATTGCGATATTGTTCAAGAGATGCAATGGATTTATACTTGTCCCACAACTGTTCATATGTTTCCCCTTTGTAAGATTCCGGATTTGATTTGTATTCTTTCACAAACTTTAACCAATCGCTTGCCTTGGCAGTTCCTTTTGTAAAGGAAAAAATTACTTTTTGACTTCCTGGAAGTTTGGAGATGATATCATCTTCTGTATTGGCAATTACGGAATCGGCAAGGTAGAATAATGTTTCTTTATTAACACCAGCAACAGATTTGAAACCAATTTTCGCTGCAATGTCTTTTGCAAATTTTTCCTTTGCAATACCGATTCTGTTATCCTGCGATAATTTTTGTTTAAGGTCAAATTGTAAGGCATCATCAGTTTTTGATGTTGGTGTTTCAGTATGTGAAATCAACTTTAAAATATGTACACCAAATGAAGTGAAAAATGGCGGTGAAACCTCTCCTTCTTTTTTTAAATTGGCAACTTCTTTCTCAAAAGTGAAATCATATTGTCCTGTTCCAAATTCTGGCATTTCTCCACTATTCAGATACGTTAGTTTGTCATCGCTAAAGGAACGGGCTAAATCAGAAAATTCTGATCCCAATTTTATTAAGTTGTATACCGAATCCGCAAGCTGTTTCACTTGTTGTTTTGCATCTTCATCACTATCAGGAGGATAAGTAAAAAGTATTTGGGCAACCTTCCATTTTCCTGCACTAACCCTCTGGTCAATAATTTTAAACACATGCCAGGCAGATTTTGAACGATATGGCTTAGAAACCTCTCCATTTTTTAATCCGTAAACTAGATTTTCATATTGATAAGGAAGGGTAAACACTGTTACAAAACCCATATCGGAAAACTTTATATCAGCTGATGATATTGTTTGATAACTAGTATTTCCAGCTTGTAGTGTATTGTATACTTCTTTTATGGCTTCCACTTTTTTCAAGGTGTCTGTCGCCGTTGGATCTATTGAAACTGAATAGTGAATGATATGCAAATCTGATTGACTTCTTATAAAAGCTTGATCCATCAACATTTTATAAGTTTGAGCATCGTTCATGTAATTGTCTTCAATCTGACGACGAAAATTATCCAGCTCCTCTTTTAATTGTGTAGATGTATCTATTCGAAGTTCTTCTGCTGCCTTGACTTTTAATTTAAAATTTACGTAAAGGTTTGCATAGTCTCTGATTGCCTTTTCTTTATCGGTAACCGTTGTTTTGTTTTTATTATACGCTCGTAAAAATTCCTCTTTACTTACTTCATTTTTTCCGAAAGTAATAAGCGTTTGACCTATTCCGGTAGTTGCACATAATAATACAACGAAAAACAATTGAAGTTTTTTCATCCGCAAGATTTTGAATGTAGGATTATTCTTTTTTATTTTTCCATTTGGTCTCAAGCAATTCATTAAGTTGTTGCCAGCCTAGCTTCTTTCCTATGATACGTTTTTCTTTATCTAATAAAAATAAGGTTGGCGTTTGTATAACATCATATAATTGTTTGAATCCGGCCCTTTGACCATCAGCAATAGTTTTTCCCATTGCTTTTGTCTCATATACATGTGTCCAGTCTCCAACATTGTGCTCTTTGATGTAATTAACCCATTCTGTTTTTTTGTCATTTTCTGTTAGTACAGCATAGATTTTTAAGCCATTCTTCTTCCAGGATGCTCTGTAAATAGAATCAATTTTAGGCAATTCTTCTTTACAATGTCCGCATGACGGATCCCAAAAAATCATCAATGTATAGTCAGCATTCAAGTCATATAATGGTGTTGATTTTCCTGAAGAATCTATCATTTCCAAATTTGCCGCTTTTACCCCAATAAGATTACTCATCTGCATATATGCTCTGCGGGAAATAGTTTCCATTTGCTTTTCATTCAACCAGCTGGTTAATCCTTTACTATGATATTTTTCAAACAAATGCACAAATATCGCATCCTGACCCATGTATTTTGGATTTATATATTCATCGGTAAACCAATTCAACAAAAACTTATACATTTCCGGACAAGAGCGCGCCAGCAATAATTTATAATCTAAATCCTGAATAATCGTATCCGATGATTGCACAATAATTTCTCTGTAATATTTTTCAAGTTTTGGTAAAAAAAATGGTGTTCTTATTATACGGCTATCCATAAACGTTACACCATCCCAGTAATGCGCTTTGTAATCATTGTAATTGTCTATGGAATCCTGACGTGTCTTTGGATTTTTATTGGAAATTTCCGGTTCTCTCATTGCATTCAATAATGCAGTCATCATCGATTGTGGAAAATTTTTGATAATGCTATCTCTGAACTCATTCAATTCTTTGCTAAATTTCGCATATTGATCCTGGTGAAAAGTAGAGTCTTTTTTCGTCCTTGAAAGACCGTAAGATGTTCTTTCTTGTTGCATCAAAGTGCCTTTGAGTATAACGAACTTTTGGTATTGCTCAAATACGTCATTTTCATTTGAGCTAATAATAGTATTCTCCATAATATTTATCGTATCCTTTATGTTTACTTTAAAGAATTGGTTTTTATCAATAAAGAAATCTATAGAATACCTTTTACCTGGTAAAACAACAGCATAAATGCCTCCTGGTAAAGTTCTGTTTCCTTTAAAGATGGCAATACCATTATTACTTACGGCTGCAGAGTCTTCAATGTTGAGGTTCTTTCCCAAATGATAACATAAATACGCAATGCCGGTATTATAAACGGGTGAATTCAACGTAATCATAAAAGCGCTGTCTTTTTTAAATGGCGAAAATGATGCCATCGAAAACGCAGGATTTTCCGGAGTTTTTAATCCCTCAGATTCGGCAATTGGTTTTTTTACTGGTTTTGTACGTTGTGCTTGTAAAACACCAAATGTTAAAGCTAATAATGCGGTAAATAGAACTGTTTTTTTCATAAATCAAAAAATAATTAACAAATGTATTTAAATTGATGCGTTATACCATTAATGAAATCAAATTCAAGAATTAAAATTACATTTCATTAACAAATTTATTTCCTCTATTATAGATTATTTTTGCGCCGTGAGAAAAAAACATAAAAACATTGTATTAGAAAATATTACTATTACTGATTATGCCGCCGAAGGGAAATCTTTGGTGCGCCACGATGGTAAAGTCATCTTTGTTTCCGGAGCTATACCAGGAGATATTGTAAATATTCAGATAGGGAAAAGTAAGAAAGACTGGGCTGAAGGTCGCGCCACTGCAATTATAGAACCCGCACCAGACAGACTTACTCCATTTTGTAAACACTTTGGAATTTGTGGCGGTTGTAAATGGCAAATGTTGCCATATGAAAAACAGCTTCAATATAAACAACAGGAAGTTGAACAAAATCTGAAACGTATCGGCAAAATTGACCTGCCAGAAATAATGCCTATCATCGGTTCTGAGCAAACTGTTCATTACAGAAATAAACTGGAATTCACCTTCAGTAATAAAAGATTTCTTACCAACGAGGAAATTAATACCGATGCGGCCCTTGTACAACAGAATGCACTTGGATACCACGCACCCAGAATATTTGATAAAATAATTGATATCACAACCTGTCATTTACTAGCCGATGTGAACAATGATATTCGAAACACCGTCAGAGATTTTGCAACTGAAAAAGCGTTTGAATTTTATGATATCCGAAACCACACCGGATGGCTGCGCAATATTATCATTCGTTATACTACTACTGGCGAATTGATGGTCAATATTTGCTTAAACCATGATGCAGAAGCGGATAGGATTGCTCTTTTTGATCATCTTTTGAGTAAAGTGCCTTCCATTTCTACATTATTATATACCATCAACCCTAAATGGAATGATAGTATTTATGATTTAACCCCAATGGTATATCATGGGAAAGGCTATGTAGTTGAAAAGCTGGGAGATCTTCAATTTATCATTAGTCCAAAATCATTTTTTCAAACCAACACCAAACAAGCAGAAAAGCTTTACCAGATTACCAAAGATTTTGCAGCACTCAATGGCACTGAAGTGGTGTATGATTTGTATTGTGGAACGGGCAGCATCGGTATCTTTGTAAGTGATAAAGCAAAAAAAATAATTGGTGTGGAAGTGATTGAAGATGCTATTGAAGATGCTAAAAAAAATGCCGCCTTAAACAATATTCATCACGCTGAGTTTTTTGCCGGAGACGTTATTAAAATTTGTAATGATGAATTTTTTAAAAAGCATGGACGACCGGATGTTGTGATTACTGATCCCCCAAGGGTTGGAATGCACGAAAAACTCGTAATCAAGCTTCTGGAAATGGAAGCGCCTAAAATTGTTTATGTAAGTTGTAATACTGCCACACAAGCCCGGGATTTAGCGTTGCTTGCTGAAAAATATAAAGTGGAAAAAGTACAGCCCGTTGATATGTTCCCACACACCCATCATATCGAGTGTGTTGTGTTGTTGACCTTGAAATAAATTGATTAACGCTTATCTTTAGAGAATGGAATTTAGAAGTAGTTTTAGAAATACCCCAACAATTGTATTAAACCTGATTATTATTAATACCCTTGCTTTTTTCGCCCAGTCTGCATTTGGAGGTTTAGGAAATGCTAATACAGTCAATGATCTTTTTGCACTTCATCATTATAGGTCTGCAGATTTCAGACCATACCAACTGGTTACACATATGTTTATGCATGGTGGCTTCACGCATCTTCTATTTAATATGTTTGGGTTATGGATGTTTGGTGGTATGATGGAAAAATTATGGGGGCCAAAACGATTTCTGACTTTTTATTTGATTTGCGGATTGGCTGCAGGACTAGCACAAATGGGAAATTATATTTTTGATTACTGGGCAATTGATCACGCGATTCTTTCAAGCGAAGACGCTATCAGATATGCAGAAATCATGAGACTGAATGCAACGGTTGGAGCCTCCGGTGCCATAATGGGCGTTCTTGTAGCCTATGGCTATTCTTTTCCAAATACACAATTGTTTATTTTTCCAATTCCTGTTCCAATTAAAGCCAAGTGGGCTGTTTTAGGCATTATCGCATTGGATATTTTTGGAGGATTTTCAAGTGCTGCAAATGATAATATTGCTCACTTTGCACATATTGGTGGCGCTTTGGCAGGTTTTATGATTGTGTTGTTTTGGAACAAAAATAACAAGCAAAATTTCTATTAATATTATTACGATGGGAGAAGCAGAAAGGTTTATTGAATACAAACATCTTAAAAAGAAAAGGTTCACTTTAGGTCAGGATAATAATGCCCTAATGGCATTGGTGGCCTTAAATGTGATTTTCTTTCTGTTATTATTACTGCTTCAGGTCGTTTATAATTTCTACCAGCAAACGCCGGAATCTTATAATACTTCCGTGGTCGAATGGTTTGAATTGCCTGCAAGCTTATCACGTTTTATGGAAAGGCCCTGGACCTTATTAACTTATATGTTCAGCGATACAAGTGCTGGACTTATGCGCATCTTTAGCAACATGCTTTGGCTTTGGGCTTTTGGCAGTTTAATGCAGCAAATTGCTGGCAATGATAAGTTGATTCCTGTTTATATCTATGGTGGTGTTTTGGGTGCGCTTTTTTTTATCGGAGCCCATCAGTTCATTCCAGAACTTCACCAAAACATTGGGAAAGCTTCGCTTGTAGGCGCTAATGCCGCTATATTAGCATTAGCAACAGCCACTACTTTTTTATCACCCAACCACCGATTTTTTACACACATCAGAAAAGGTGTTCCTGTTTGGGTATTATTAATTATTTATTTTTTGATTGATTTTGGCGGCATTGCCAACATGAATAGCGCTGTTATTTTATCTCATTTGGGTGGCATTCTTGCAGGGTTTTTATTCGCTGTCTTTTTGAAAAAAGGAAAAGATGGAAGCATCTGGATGAATACTTTTTACCATTGGATAACAACCGTTTTCAGCCCTACCAAAAAAGAAAATGTTTCTCTTAGAAATAAAATGTTTTACAATACCGGAAACAGAGCTCCCTTCACCAAATCTGCTCTCATTAATCAAAAGCGCATTGATGAAATATTGGATAAAATTAACGCTGAGGGTTACGACCATTTAACCGAAGAGGAAAAACAGATTCTAAAAAAAGCATCGGAAGACGAATCGATGTAAAACACAACAAGGTCTTTTTATTTGCCTTATTAAAGTTTAAATATGGCTGGTCAATTTTTGAGGAAATTCACAAAAACAATACTCCTTTTCTGTAATGGCATTACAGGACTCTCTTTATTATTGGCCTGCTATGGAAGTTCTATTAATAATGGCGCCTATTGGTTCATTGGACTGTTTACACTGGCTACAATCTATCTTCTAATAGTTAGCGTTTTATTTTTTATTTTTTGGCTTTTTGCAAAGCCTAAACTTTCATTAATTAGCTTGGTATTTATTACCATCTGCTTTTTTCCACTGAAACAAATTATACCGCTTCGATTATCTTCTTTTTCAATAGACAGAAATCCGGAAACTACATTGCGAGTAATGAGCTGGAATGTGGAACATTTTGATATTATTGAACACAAAATTCATCCGGAAGTAAAAACGGAAATGTTGGAGCAAATTAACGAGCTCAATCCGGACATTGCTTGTTTTCAGGAAATGGTAGCAGGCGACAGTTTGAAAAAATCAATTAATTATTTACCCGAATTTCAACAGAAATTAAAAATGCCCTATCATTATTACTCCTACGACAGGAGACTTGATTTCGACAGATGGCATCATTTTGGAATCATCATTTTTAGCAAGTATCCCATCGTAAACCAAAAAACAATTCATGCTGATAGCTTGAATTACAACTCCGCTTTTCAATATGTAGATATTGTAAAGAATACAGATACTTTTCGTGTATTCAATATTCATTTACAAACATTAAGATTCAGCATAGACAACAGAAAATATTTAGACAACCCGGCAATCACAGGCGAAACAGACCTACTCGAATCTAAAAACATTATTGCTAAATTTAAAAAAGGTT
>CALQJH020000010.1 GCA_943330835.2 Candidatus Kuenenia stuttgartensis | reverse complement strand
TATTATAGATGCAGAAGTTTCAAAAAAAAGATAATCGCTATTGTGATAATAAAACATACCAACAAGACTATAAACAAAAGCAACAAATGCACCCAGACTGATGAGTACATTCATATTTGGAATGCCACTTGTAAGACTCTTTAGGCCACTTCTGCCAAAATAATACATGCCTAAAAAAAATACAGGCAAGCACATGATTAATTGAAACCATGGATTTGCAAGAAGATGAATAGGTAACCAATGGTGTATCATGTGCAACATCAAAACCAAGGTAAAGGGAAGGGTAAATAGAAATCTTTGTTTGTTATTGGAAAGCCATTTCTTTTGAGGAATTGAATTCAATTTTTCATCCAGCACCTTATAGCCAAGATGCGCAATTCCTTTCTGTAACTTGTCAATATCAACCTCTGTTTGATTGACAAAAGTAACTTTCCCACTAATTGGATTAACTGCAACTTCCTGCATGCCTTCTTTTTCTAAATATTTTGTAACGCTTAAGGCGCAGTTGCTGCAAGTCATTCCTGCTACCTCCCAATTGATTTTTTCCATTTTACAAAAATATCTTAATAAAATAGGTTCATAGTTACTAATTATGAAATTATCTTTATCCCATGGAATTGATTTTTAAGTTAAATGATATTGCTCATGCAGCAAATTGGTTTCTAACCAATATAAACACTTCAAGATGTATTGCTTTTCATGGTGAAATGGGTGCTGGTAAAACTACTTTTATCAGTGCGGTTTGTAATTTATTAGGTGCAGAGCATATCGCCAGTAGTCCAACTTTTTCAATAATCAATGAATATAGTACTGCGTCCGGAACAAATATTTATCACATAGATTTATACAGAATCAAAGATGAACAAGAAGCTGTATCAGCCGGAGTGGAAGATTGTCTTTATTCCAATCAATACTGTTTTGTGGAGTGGCCAGAAAAAGCACCTGGTCTTTTTCCAGATAATACGGTTCATTGCTTTTTAATCACAATTGATGCTGATACCAGAAAGCTGAAAATAATTTTGTAATTTGTATATTCGGCAACTATAAAACATCATTTTTTTTATTATGGCAACAAAAAAACCCTTCATTTCTTCTACTTTTTCTTATGAAACACTTGAAGAAACCCTTGATGTAAAACCTAAAGGGGAGTCTCTTCTTATTGGGATTCCAAAGGAGAATTCTTTTAATGAAAATAGAATTGCGCTTACACCAGAAGCTGTTGGTGTTTTGATTGCTAACGGACATGAAGTTGTTATGGAATCTAATGCCGGAAAGGGTTCCAATTATAGTGACAATACCTACAGCGAAGTGGGTACTCGAATAGTTCATGATAAAAGAGAAATTTTCAATTGCAATGTCATTGTAAAAAGCGCACCTGTTAGTGAGGAGGATTGCGAATTATTAAAACCTAATACCAATATTATTTCTCCCATTCATATGGCTATTGTGAAAAAGAGTATTCTGGAGAAAATGATGGAAAAAAAAGTTACTGCTATTAGTTTTGAAAACTTAAAAGACGATAGTGGTCACAATCCTATTGTCAGAAGCATGAGTGAAATTGCGGGTAGTGCTGTGATGTTAATCGCTGGTCATTATTTAAGCAATGCCAATAATGGGAAAGGTGTTCTTGTAGGTGGAATAAGTGGCATACCTCCAACGAAAGTCATCATCATTGGAGCGGGAATAGTTGGAGAATATGCTGCTCGGACAGCCTTGGCGATGGGTGCCAGCGTTAAGGTATTTGACAATAGTATTTACAGATTAAAACGTTTACAGAATAATATCGGCGTAAGAATGTGGACGTCAGTTATCGAGCCAAAAATTTTAAGCAAGCAATTGAAGACCTGTGATGTTGCGATTGGCGCACTAAGTGGAGCTGCAGGACGAACGCCTGTGGTGGTGTCTGAAGAGATGGTAAGCAATATGCGTCCGGGTGCAGTAGTCGTTGACGTTAGTATTGATCATGGGGGTTGTTTTGAAACAAGTATGGTTACTTCTCATGAAAATCCGATTTTCACCAAATATGATGTCATTCATTATTGCGTACCTAATATACCAAGTGGATTTGCTCGTACAGCTTCTCAGGCCATCAGCAATGTATTGATGCCACTGTTATTGGAAACGGGCGAGGATGGAGGCATTGATAGCATGGTCTGGCACAAGGTAAATGTCAGAAGTGGCATTTATCTATTTAAAGGAAGCCTTACCAATTTTTATCTGAGTGAAAGATTTGATTTAAAATACACCGATCTTAATTTGCTTATTGCGAGTAGGAGGTAAGCTTACTTGTAGTTTTCAATTGCAATAATTTCTTTGCAAAAACTATATTCCGTTTTATCATTACTGGAAACAATGATTAATCTGTCGGCTGTATATTTTCTAATAAGGGTATGATATAATTCTATTCCGGCAGTATCTAAATTTGTGCAGGGTTCATCAAGAAGCAATACGCTTGTTTTGCTAAAAATAGCCTGAGCTAATTTTAGTCTTTGCTTCATTCCACTACTAAAATATCTGATTTGTTTGTGGGCAGCTGCAGAGAGACTTGTTTCCTGAAGAATACTTTCGATACTTGAAGAAAGGGGTTTAAAAGTCTCATGAAATTTTAAAAATTCAACTGCGGTCATTTCTTCAATGAGCTCAAGATACGGTGTTGCAATAGCAATTTGTTGGTATGCTTCTTCTTCAATGATATTATTCTTGTCTGCGTCATTCTTGAAAGTCACCTGTCCTTCGCTGTGGAGGAGTGCACCGGCTATTACTTGTAGCAAGGTGGATTTCCCAGATCCATTTGATCCAACTATTGCATAAGCATTTCCAGGAAAAAAGGTAAGGTTGACATGGCGAAAAATCCATTCCAGATTAAAGCGTTTACCCGTATTGGTTAAAGTAATTTGCATGTACAATAGAAGCTTTTTCTATGAATCTCAAAAAAGGAATATTCCGTAAAGAAAAATGCTATTTAGTCTTCATCATTATTCCCTTTGCTGAATCTTTTAATAATACCTCTTCCACTTTCTCTGATAAAAGTTACAATTTCATCTCGCTCATCAGTGGCAGCTAATTCTTCTTCAATATAATTAAGGGCTTGTGAGGTATTTAGATTTTTATTGTAAATGATTCGATAGACATCAAGAATGTGATTTATTTTTTCAAGTGAAAATCCTCTGCGTTTTAATCCAACAGAATTTACACCTGCATAACTTAATGGGGTTCTTCCTGCTTTGATGTATGGCGGAACGTCTTTGCTTACTAAAGATCCTCCGGCAACAAAAGCATGCTGACCAATTTGCACAAACTGGTGAACTGCACACATACCAGCAAGAATGGAATAATCGCCGAGACTTACGTGGCCTGCCATTTGAGTATTGTTACTCATGATGCAATTATTTCCAATTACACAATCGTGAGCAATGTGGCTGTATGCCATAATCAAACAATTATCTCCAACCTTGGTTGTCCATTTATCTTTACTTCCTCGATTGATGGTTACAAATTCCCTGATGGTGGTATTGTCACCAATAATAACCGTGGTGTTTTCTCCTTCATACTTCAAGTCCTGTGGAATCCCTGCAAGAACGGCTCCTGGGAAAATGCGACAATTATTTCCAATCCTGGCGCCTTCCATGATAGTAACATTACTTCCAATCCAGGTACCGCTTCCAATTTCTACATTCTGGTGTATTACACTGAATGGATCAATTTTTACATTCGTTGCTAATTTAGCATTTGGATGAATGTAGGTGTGTGGGTGAATCATGTTATTGACTAGTTTTTAATTATCTCTTTTTACTAATTGTGCTGTAAATTCTCCTTCGGTACAAAGTTTATTTCCAACATAAACACTTCCTTTCATCACACAAATCCCTCTTCTAATGGGTTCTATCAGTTCCATTTTCAAAATCATGGTGTCTCCTGGGACTACTTTTTGTTTGAATTTACAGTTGTCTATTTTCAAAAAGTAAGTATCATAATTTCCTTCCGGCATTGAATTAATACACAAGATACCGCCTGTTTGAGCCAAGGCTTCAATTTGAAGAACACCTGGCATTACTGGATTTCCAGGGAAATGGCCTTGAAAGAAAAATTCATTGAAGGTGACGTTTTTAATTCCAATAATTGAATTCTGATGGAGTTCAATTATTTTATCAACCAGTAAAAAAGGATAGCGGTGAGGCAGTGTTTTTTCGATTTGTTGTAATGAATATACAGCTGGCTGACTAGGATTGTAAACCGGAATATCTTTTGTGTGTTTATTCTTCTTGATGTATTGTTTTATTTTCTTTGCAAATTCAACATTACTACTATGACCGGGTCTGTTTGCAATAATGTGCGCTTTGATAGGGTAGCCAATTAAAGCGAGATCACCGATAACATCCAGTAATTTATGTCGTGCAGGTTCGTTGGGGAAACGTAGTTCTAAGTTGTTTAAGTAGCCTTCTGTTTTTACTTCCACTTTTGTCCTGCCGAATGCTTTTGCCAATCTGCTCATTTCTTCTTCTGTAACAGGTTTGTCAACAACCACGATGGCATTATTGATATCGCCTCCTTTTATAAGATTATTATCAATCAACATTTCTAATTCGTGAAGAAAACAAAATGTTCTACAAGGTGCAATTTGTGATTTAAATTCACTTATATTTTTCAGGCTTGCATGTTGTGTGCCTAAAACGCTGCTGTTGAAGTCTATCAGCGTAGTGATTTCATAATTTGTAGCGGGAAGGGCAGTCATCTCTACTCTTTTATTTTCGTCATAGAACGAAATATTCGTATCGATACAATACCAAGCTTTTGTGGCATCCTGTTCCAACACTCCAGCATTTTCAATAATTTCAATAAAGGGGCCGCTGCTTCCATCAATAATGGGAATTTCCGGTCCGTTCACTTCAATCAGACAATTGTCAACACCCATTCCTACCAATGCTGCCAAAATGTGTTCAACTGTGCTCACTTTTACTTCTCCAAGTTCCAAAGTAGTACCTCTGGAAGTGTCAGTTACAAGATCGCAATCGGCCTTAATAGGAAGAGTTCCAACGAGATCAATTCTTTGAAAATGAAAACCATATCCAGGATTGGCCGGTTTGATGGTCATGTCTACATTAATCCCAGTATGCAATCCTGTGCCTGAAATACTAATAGAGCTGGCTAATGTATGTTGCTTATCCGGGTTAAAATTTTTATCCATATAGGTTTGATAAATTCGGGCGAAGTTACCCTAAAAAAACCTTAAATCAGCGAAATAGCACTTCTTAATAGTTAAAATTGAATCCTGAAACTGCCAAAAATGCCAAATTTACTGCTACTTGGCATAGTAGTACTATTGGGTGAAATGTTCCATACAAGGTCAATTCTGCATACTTTAAAAATATTATCAATGCCTGTACCTATCTCTGTATACATGTGGTTGTTTAATGATTTGAAGTACTTATCGGACCCATTCAATTGTTTATTTTCATCACTTAAGCTTCCCCAAACAGACTTGATATTCCAGAATTGTCTCCATTTCAATTTTCGCGTAATTGGAATGAATTTGAAAATACCAGAACCGATTTGATGTTCAAGGTTAATGCCTGCATACTTATCGCTCAAATATTCAAATCTGTTCATTAGGTTTAAGGAGCTGCTGCTATAATAATAAATATCATTTCCCAAATGGTTTTCCAAAAATGCAAAAGGTAAAACACCCTTGATAGTCCCTCCATAAACTTTCACGGACAATCTACCCAACGGATTTATTTTTATATCATCACTTACAGCAGCAGTAATTTTAGTATAATTGTTTTTACTGTTTAATACGCCTGAAATTCCTTTTGTAAAAGTGACTTCAGAAATCGGGTATTTTGACCCAAGAGAATAACGAAAATAATCCCAATTCAGAAATTGTTCCAGGTAAGCGAATCTGATTTTAAATGCTATTTCAAAGGAAGTTAAGAGGTCTGATGTACCATCTAAATAATTGAGTTTGCTTGGAAGGTATTTTAAGGGTTCAAAAGATCGGTTTGAAAAGTATAGTCCTGTAGAAAATCCATTTCCCCAATCTTTATTGATATCGATTTTTTTGTCCTTTAACCGAATAAATTTTTGGCCGACATTGGGTTTTTTTATGGCCAGTGAAAAGATATTATCCTGACTTACTTGTCCAATCTCACTTATGCCATTATCAATATCTTCAGAAATAGAGGCGTGTAGGATTAATCTATTGGGATCTCTGTTTGCAATCCAGTAAGCTTCTGCTTTTCCTTTAAACGCATTGTCTTTGGTGCCATAAGCCAGGTAGCCATGCAAATAAATAGTTTTAAACAATTTGGTATTTGTTCCTAAATCAAATCTAAATCGATAACCTTCCCAGGAATTATTACTGATCCAGTTGAACCATGGTCCGATTTCAAACATCCCAACATTTTTATATCCTGTTCCAATAAAGCGTAATGTTTTTTGTAGTTTTTGATACTTTGGCATTGCCAGTAATTTGTCTACCGTTTCATAAATCTGCTTCTCATTTTTAGAAAGAGAATCATGTCTTAAGGTTGTCCAATTTGAATCTGCCTGATGGATAGCTTGAGCATTTTTTTCTACAAGTTCTTCTGTTTTCTGGGTACTAAGTTCCTTTGTAATAGAGTCGCTATTTATGATAATATTTCTGTATGATGTAGTTTTTCTTCCAATCAGGGTCAACGATTTTTTGCCGAAAGCATTAAAATCTGCAAAGAATTTATCTCGACCTAAAAAGAAAGTAGTATCATCAATTTTGGTATACTCCTGAACGATTCCTATTCTTGAAATAAAGTTAATATTCGCGTCTTTTCCAAGGAACATGGAGATTTTAGTTACAACAAAAGTACCAGCTCTAACCCAGGCTTCTCCTTCAAATACATTTTCTCCTGCTCTTTTTGGTTTGAAAATAAAATGGAATGTTTTTTTGTTATCCATAATTTGGGTATCAGCAACAGAAAAAGTATAATAAAAATCACCATTGTCATTAAAAGGGCTGATAAAATCTTTTCCCAAAACGCTGATGTAGTTGTCAAAAATATTTACGTTTTGATTCATCACGCCGAGGAACTTTGTTATGCTTTCGTTTTCTAATCCTTTTAAACTTAAGGCCTTAATATTCTCATGTGTTTTTTTAGGTGATTTCTGAAAACTATAATCGCTGATGCTCTCGACCAGGTAAGCGGGTAAAAAAGGTTCTGGTTCTGATGAACTATCTAAATGGTCAAAAACAAATCCAAATGGTTTAAAAATAAAATTATTTTTTAGTTTTTTTGCATTAAAATTCTTTACGTCTATTTCTATTTTATTGTAGGCTTCATAGGCATAGTTTTGTTTTTTTGTTCTATCGAAGTATTTCTTTTTACTCATTATTTTTTTCCATAAAAACAAACCTTTATTAATTTTTAATTTCACCACAACTTCTCCAGTTTTCCCATTTCTTTCCAAAGGGATAGTAAGTGTATTTTTAGTATCAATCAAATTTAACGGAATGGCGAATGTTTCGTACCCTATATAACTTACCATTAAAGTATCGTTATTGAGATTTTCTATATTGAACCGAAAGTTTCCTGAGCTATCTGTAATCTTCCCGCCTCCATTTTTTTTTAAATAAACAGAAGCAAAACCAATGGGCTCTTTTGTTAACCCATCTTGTATCGTTCCATGAAGGTATTCAGTTTGGGAAAAGACCAGCGTTGATAAAAAAGATAAGAGTAGTAGAAGGAATACTTTTACAAAAATAAAGGAAGCGTTGGTATCAGTGGGATTCAAATGCGGAGTTGTTTATTTTTTATCTTTTAATTCGTTTATGATTTTTTCTAATTCTTTAATTCTTTTTTCCATCTCAGGTAATTTCCGGAGTGAGGCCTGGCTTCTTAAAGAAGCCGTAAAATCTGTAGCAGGGGAGCCTGTAACTGCTGTATTTGGCACCGTGATAGATTTTGTAATGCCGCTTTGTCCATTGATTTTACTGCCATCTGCAATATGGATGTGGCCTACTATTCCAGCCTGTCCTCCAATCATTACATTCTTACCAATCTTAGTGCTTCCGCTGATTCCGGTTTGCGCTGCCACCACACTGTCTTTGCCTATTTCTACATTATGAGCCACTTGAACAAGGTTGTCAAGTTTAGCTCCGGTTCTAATTATTGTACTGCCAATAGTAGCTCTGTCGATGGTAGCATTTGAACCAATTTCTACGCCATCTTCAATAACTACATTTCCAATTTGTGGAACTTTTCTATAAGTACCATCTGGCAAAGGTGCAAAACCAAAGCCGTCGCTTCCAATTACAGTTCCTGCATGGATAGTAACGTTGTTGCCTACCTGACAATCGAAATAAATTTTCACGCCG
The DNA here is from genome assembly GCA_943330835.2 of Candidatus Kuenenia stuttgartensis. The sequence continues at coordinate 5,708 of CALQJH020000010.1, read as the reverse complement.
GCATGAACAGTAGCATTTTCTCCAATCACCACATTATTTCCTAAATATGCACCGGGATAAATTTTTGCGCCTTTCCCAATCACCGTATTTTCTCCGATGTAAACAAATGCGCCAATAAAAACATCTTCGCCAATTTTTGCAGAAGGATGTTTGTAAATGGGTTCCTGTATGCCAATGGGTTGTTGAGATTTTATTTGCTGGTATTTTTCAAGCATGGTTGCAAAGGCCAGATAAGCATTTGGAACACGGATGAGTGTTGCCTTAACTTCTTTTTTAAGTAATAAAGAGTCATTGACTATAACTATGGATGCTTCAGTAGTGTACAAATACTCTTCATATTTTGGATTCGCCAAAAAAGCAATTTGCCCTGCTTTGGCTTCTTCAATTTTTCCAAAAGATTCCACTTTTACCTCAGGGTTTCCTTCGATAGTACCACTAAGTATTAATGCTATTTGATTTGCAGAGAATTGCATTTTAAAAAATCAGTTTTTGTTTGAGTAATAATGCTATAAATTATCTTGGGTAGCAAATATAATATTTTTTAACAATGCCTCTGATGTTTTCATTGATAAGCGCATTGTCCACTGCTGTGATATCTTTTACTGTGCCATCTTTAAAAAGAATCTTGATATTTTCATTATCGAAATTATAAGTACTGCTTGATGCCAGTCCTGAAAAAACCAACCATGCTGCATCTTCCTTTGATAAGTTTAATTGCTGTTGTGCTTCTTGTGTTTTCTCTTCTAATAAGTGATCTGTAATAGGAGCGGAGAAATATTTTATTTTCAATAAAGTTCGATTGATAATGCCATTGCATAAAAAAGCTAAAACTTTGTCTTCGTGGTGGCACCAATTTTTAATGGCCATCATCACATCATAATCATCAATGTCACAAAATTGTTTCAATGTGATTTTTTCAACAGGTTGATTCATTAAGGTAAAAAGAGGTTCTGCGCAAGTTGCATGAATATATTTGGCTCTTTTGATAATATGCTGCAACATTTGTTCGGCACATAATACCGTTTTATGGAGATAAACTTGCCAGTACATCAACCTTCTGGCTATTAAAAATTTCTCAATAGAATACACCCCTTTTTCTTCTACCATTAATTCGCCTTGATGAATGGTCAACATTTTAATAATACGATCGTAGCCAATGACACCTTCATTCACGCCAGTAAAAAAACTATCTCTGGTCAGATAATCCATACGGTCAACATCAAGCTGGCCGCTAATTAGTTGGTGTAAATATTTTTTAGGGTAATTGTTGGTGAAAATATCCAGTGCCATTTGAAGTTTTCCTTCAAAATGGTTGTTTAATTCTTGAATCAGCAGTAATGAGAGGTCTTCGTGGTGCATACCTTCTGCAATAACATGTTCTAAAGCATGCGAAAAAGGGCCATGACCGATATCGTGCAAAAGAATAGCGATTTTCGCAGCTTGTTGTTCCTCTTCGGAAATATCAACGCCTTTGCCAATTAATTCATGTAGTGCGGAACGCATAAGATGATATGCGCCAAGAGAATGGTGCATTCTGGAATGAATGGCTCCCGGATACACCAGATGCGCCAATGCCATTTGATTGATTCTTCTGAGTCTTTGATAAAAGGGGTGCGCAATGATTTGAGCAATCAGTTCGTCATCTATGGTAATGAAACCATAAACAGGATCGTTTATTATTTTATGAAATCGCATTAATTAGTATTAAATTGGGAATTATCTGTTAAATGAAAATAGAAACTGGTACAAATCTACAAACCATTCGCTTAAAAAATTAAATTTGCAGCTTTGGCAATTTAAGTTCATTTGAATAAAAATCCAGGTATTGTTTCTTTTCGCCTGTTAAAAAAAATAAAAGTATGAGTGTAGCAAAAATCCTTTGGGTTGATGATGAAATTGATAGTTTGAATTCCCAGATCATATTTTTAGAAAATAAGGGCTATGTGGTCCATACGATTACTAATGGATTTGATGCGGTGGAGTATGTAAAAAATAATATCGTCGATGTGGTCTTGCTTGATGAAACGATGCCTGGCATTACAGGGCTGCAGACTTTACAACAAATCAAAGAGATTAACAGCAATCTTCCTATCGTTTTAATCACAAAGAATGAGGCTGAAAACCTTATGGATGAAGCCATTGGCAGTCAGATTAGTGATTATTTGATCAAGCCCGTTAATCCCAATCAGGTTTTGCTGAGTTTGAAAAAAATAATTGACAACAAACGACTTGTCGCAGAAAAAACTACAACAGCTTATCAACAAGAATTCAGCAGTTTATTTATGGCTTTGAGCGGCACTCCGGATTATAAAGAGTGGATGGAGATTTATAAAAAACTGGTCTATTGGGAATTGGAAATACAGAAGAGTGACAGTCCGGAAATGCAGGATGTTTTTAATACTCAAAAACAAGAAGCCAATACAGAGTTTTTTAAATTTATTTCTAAAAACTATGCATCATGGGTTTCCCCAAAGAGTATTGATGGTCCTATAATGAGTCATAATCTTCTAAAATTTAAGGTTTTTCCACATTTAGAAAAAGGCGTCCCATTATTTTTTGTTTTAATAGACAATTTAAGGTTTGATCAATGGAAAACGATTCAGCCGATTTTTGCGGAGAGTTTTCGGATAAATGAGGAGGAAACATTTTACGCCATACTTCCAACGGCAACTCAATATGCCCGTAATGCGATTTTTTCAGGGTCATTGCCTATTGATATTGAAAAAGAGTTTCCGGTAGAATGGAAAAATGATGATGAAGAAGGCGGAAAAAATTTATATGAAGAAACGTTCTTAAAATCAAATTTGAAAAGACTTGGCAAGAGCGATATTAAATTTTCCTACACCAAAATCACGAATAACCACGATGGCCAGAAATTGGTAGATAATATGCATAATTTAATGCAAAACGATTTGAATGTGATTGTGTATAATTTTGTTGATATGCTAAGCCATGCAAGAACGGAAATGGAAGTATTAAAAGAGTTGGCAGGCGATGAAACAAGCTATAGAAGCCTTACTGCCAGCTGGTTTGAGCATAGTCCTCTTCACCAGGCCTTGAAAAAAATAGCTGATAAAGATATAAATTTGATTGTGGCTACTGATCATGGAAGCACGAGGGTAAAAACACCTGCAAAGGTTATAGGCGACAAGCAAACTACCGCAAATCTCAGATATAAGCATGGTCGCAATTTGAATTACGAACCGAAGGAGGTTTTGGCTTTTAGAGATCCAAGAGAAGCTGGTCTGCCTGTGCCTAATATAAATTCATCATTTATTTTCGCGAAAGGGGATCATTTCCTTTGTTATCCAAACAATTATAATCATTTTGCCAACTATTACCGAAATACCTTTCAACATGGCGGAATTAGTCTGGAAGAAATGATTATCCCTGTTATAAAAATGTCTAAAAAATAATTGTCGCAACTAATAGCTCATCAGCGTGTTTTTTTATCAACGTTTGTTGAAAAGTATATTTCATGATCAGCCTTATTTGTTGGAAGTTGCAGCAGGTTAAATAGTTAAATAAATCGACTTATGAAATTCACTCAAAATACATTAGATAAAATAGAAAGAGTCATTGAAGAAGCAGGATATATCATTCGTTATGAAAGAGGAACTTTCCAAAGCGGCTATTGTATTCTTCAGGAAAAGAAGGTAGTGGTGCTTAATAAATTTTTACAAACAGAAGGCAGAATTAATACCTTGATTGATTTGATGCCTTTACTCAAAATCAACATCGATGATCTTACGCATGAAAGCCAAAAGCTTTATGATGAATTGATGACAATTGTGATTGATAAATAATTATTCTTTTTTATACTTTCAGCAAATTTTTTATTTCTACTTTATTGATGTTTTCTCCTCCACTAACGATTACTTTTTTGGGTACTGGCACCAGTGGCGGTGTTCCAATGATTGCCTGTGATTGCGAGATTTGTGCTTCCTCCGATAGTAAAGACAAAAGACTGAGAAGTAGTATACTTGTTCAAAGTGATACCACCACAATTGTTATAGATACCACTCCTGATTTTAGAACGCAAATGCTCAGGGCAAATGTAAAAAAATTAGACGCCGTTTTATTTACACATCCTCACAAAGACCATATTGCAGGGCTTGATGACATAAAAGCGTTCAATTATTTTCAACAGCAACCGATGAAAGTGTATGCAAATGCTTTAACACAAGTTGCATTAAAAAGAGAATTCAGTTATGTCTTTGACGAGTATAAATATCCTGGCGTTCCGGATATTTCATTACATGAAATAACTGCCGAAGCCTTTCTTATCGGGGATATCCCTGTAATCCCTATTTTAGTATGGCACTTAAAAATGCCTGTATTAGGATTTCGTTTTGGGGCATTTACTTATATCACGGATGCCAACAGAATAGATGACATCGAACAGCAAAAAATTAGGGGGTCTGAAACACTTGTATTAAATGCACTTCGCAAGGAAAAACACCTTTCACATTTCACCCTTCAGGAAGCTATAGAAATGTCGCAATCGCTAAATGTGTCTCAAACTTATTTTACCCATATTAGCCACCAGCTCGGTAAACATCAACAGTTAAGTACTGAATTGCCAAAAGGAATTCAATTGGCTTTTGATAACCAAGTGATTAATTGCAATTAATTACGTTTTTTTTCTCCTTTTTACTTGTACTTACTGCATTACTTTTCGTTCATGGAAAAAAAGAACAAGCATGCTTTTTTTTATTTTACAAAAAAAGAGAAGAATGGAATTATGGTGTTACTGTTATTTAATTTGGGATTGTTTTTTTTACCACAGTTTTACGACTTCATATTTCCCGCAAAACCAATTAAAACGGAAACCCTGGAAACGGCTTTTCGACAGTTAAAAAAAATAGATACAGACAGTGGTAATAATAATCACTATTCCCAAAAGTACACTCCCTATACGGAAGAGCGCCCCGTTATGATTCGGTATAAAAATTTCGACCCTAACACTATAACTGAAGCCGAATGGAAGGAGTTAGGCCTTAAGGATAAAACCATTCAAACCATACAAAAATACAAATCCAAAGGTGGTCGATTTCGGAAGCCGGAGGATATCAAAAAGATTTGGGGAATAGCTGAAAAGAAATGCGCAGACTTGATGCCTTTTGTTGTTATAAGAGAAGCTGATCAGAACATAAACGTCACTAATATTAAAATATATAATGACAAAAAAATATCCAGGAAATTAGTTGATGTGAATCTCGCAGATTCTTCTTGCTTCGAAAGTATCTATGGTATTGGGCCTGCATTAGCCAGACGAATCATTTTGTTCAGAAATAAATTAGGTGGATTTTATGAGGCGCATCAAGTGGCTGAGGTTTGGGGTTTACAAGATTCCATTTTTCAGAAAATCAAAGATCAATTCATTATTAAGGATACAAAAATAAGTGTCATTGATATTAACCATGCACCATTCGAAACATTGAAATCGCATCCTTACATTGGGTATAAATTAGCTCAGGCCATTATCAATTATCGTAATCAGCATGGAAGCTTTAAATCATTAGAGGATATTCAAAAAATCACCTTGCTTAACGTTGAAATATACAACAAAATACAGCATTATTTAGTTACAGAATAATAAAAAAAACTAACAGTTGTTGGTATTTAATATTCGGTAAATTGCGGAACAAATAATCACCTGTTATGGACTTTTTACCAACCGAATTAACCCAGCAAGTAGCTCAGTC
>CALQJH020000009.1 GCA_943330835.2 Candidatus Kuenenia stuttgartensis | reverse complement strand
TTTGCGGAGTATCGTGAAATTGGCTACCAGATTGGTTTAGACTTTGTTGAAAGTGGGCCACTTGTTCGTTCTTCCTATCATAGCGAGAAACATGTAATACCCATGTGGGGCAGAAATAAATGGTTGCAGGAAAAATCTGCACAATAGATTTTACCAGAAGCGCTGTTTGTTATAATAATCAAGATTCGGCTACTCCATATTTCTGATTTTATTGATGTAAAAATTTTTTCGGAATGAAAATCGTACATGTCAGTGCAGAATGCTATCCAATGGCGAAAGTCGGTGGCCTTGCTGATGTGGTAGGTTCATTGCCCAAATACCAGAACTCCTTAGGACATAACGCTATGGTTATTATGCCTATGCACCAAACAACTTTTTTATCCTCTCATGAATGGGAATTGATTCAGGAAAGTTCTATCCCTTTTTCAAATACTACTTTAAACTATTCGGTAATTAAGGAGAAAAATAATAAGCTCCATTTCGAATTGTATTGTATTAATGTTGTTGGTTTTTTTGACCGGCCAAATGTATACGGTTATCATGATGATACGGACCGATTTCTTGCTTTTCAAATAGCCACCATGGATTGGTTGTCTAAATGGGAAAATCTTCCCGATCTTATTCACGTGCATGATCACCATGCCGGACTTATTCCATTTATGCTGCGGTATTGTTTTGAGTTTCAACATCTTTCTACAATAAAAACCGTACTTACCATTCACAATGCTCAATACCAGGGTTGGATGCCTTTGCAAAAAGCTGATTATTTGCCATCCTGGGATAAATGGAAGTCCGGATTGCTGGAATGGGATCACCAAATTAATCCATTGGCTTGTGCCATAAAATGTGCAGATAAAGTCACAACAGTGAGTCCGAGTTATATGCAAGAGTTGGTGAATGATTCCAATGGACTAGAGTATTTGTTTAAACAAGAAATCGAGAAGTGTTCTGGGATCATTAATGGAATTGATGATGAAGTTTGGGATCCTAAAACAGATCATTTCATTGAGGCGAAATTTAGTGCACGTAATTTGGAAAAAGGGAAGCGCTTAAACAAAGAAAAAATTTGTACGGAATTCAACTTTGATAGTCAACTTCCATTATTTATTTTCATAGGAAGATTTGTAACAGAAAAAGCTGCTGATTTATTACCTGGTGCCATTTCAAGAGCATTTGAACAGTTTTATGGAAAATTCAATATGTTGATTCTTGGAAATGGAGATCCTGTTATTGAACAAGCATTATCAAATATGCATCAAAAATGGTTTGGGTACTATCATTCAAAAATTGCGTACAATGAAACACTGAGTCACCAGATGTATGCAGGGGCAGATTTTTTATTAATGCCAAGCAGGGTTGAACCTTGTGGCTTAAACCAATTATACGCCATACGCTATGGAACAATTCCAATTGTAAGAAGCACAGGAGGGTTGAAAGATACAGTCATTGATTTTGGAAATGAAAGTGGCTTTGGCATTTGTTTTAATCAAGCAACTATTGATGATATTGTTTTTTCAATGGGTAGAGCATTAGATTTATATAACGATCAGCATAAGGTAAATCAGATCAGAAAAAAAATGATATCTATCAACAACAGTTGGGAAAGAAGTGCAAAAGATTATATTCATCTTTACAACTCAATTTAGCAGCGTATTCAATATGATAAATAAAAAAGCAATTTCAGTAATTCTGGGTGGTGGCGCAGGCACAAGACTTTATCCTTTAACAGCTTCAAGAAGCAAACCGGCAGTTCCCATCGCTGGGAAATACAGATTGGTAGATATCCCAATTTCAAATTGTATCAACAGCAATATCAATAGAATGTTTGTACTTACGCAATACAATTCTGCGTCATTGAACAAGCACATCAAAAACACCTACCAGTTCAGTGGATTCAGTAATGGCTTCGTAGATATTCTGGCAGCAGAGCAAACTCCTGATAGTCCTGGATGGTTTCAGGGAACTGCGGATGCTGTAAGACAATCATTAAAACACATACAAAAAGAGGATTTTGAATACGCCTTGATTTTGAGCGGTGACCAATTGTATCAAATGGATTTTACTTTCATGCTGGAGAATCATGAAAAATCAGGCGCAGATATTTCCATAGCTACAATACCTGTAGGAGAAAAAGATGCCCCTGAACTTGGGATTTTGAAATCTGATGCAGAACATAAAATCATTTCATTCATAGAGAAGCCTTCAAAAGAGTTGTTGCCGGAATGGACAAGCAATACCGGTGATGAAATGCTGCAGCAGGGGCGTAATTATTTAGCATCTATGGGGATTTATATTTTCAACAGAAAAGTGCTTTTTAATTTATTGCAATCAAATGGAAAAGAAGCTACAGATTTCGGAAAGGAAATTATTCCTGATGCTATCAGCAACCATAAAGTAATCAGTTATCAATACGATGGTTATTGGACAGATATTGGGAACATCGCATCATTCTTTGAAGCGAATCTTGCGCTTACTTTAGATTTGCCCTTATTTAATCTTTTTGATAATAATAAAATGGTTTATAGCAGAGCAAGAATGTTGCCACCTGCAAAGATTAGCGGCACTCATATTGATCAAACGATAATTGCTGAAGGGTCAATTATACATGCAGCAAAAATTTCAAATTCAGTAGTTGGAGTTAGAAGCAGAATTGGGAAGGGTAGTGAGATTGTCAGTTGTTATATAATGGGGAATGATTTTTATGAAACGATAGAGGAGATCTTAAGAAATGAGGAACAAGACATTCCAAAGCTTGGCATAGGAGATTACTGTAAATTGAATAAGGTTATCGTAGATAAAGATTGTCGAATAGGCAATAACGTTATTATTATTGGTGGTAATCATTTTGAGAATATAGACCATTCTTTATTTTCTATTAAAGATGGCATCATTGTGATTAAAAAAGGTGCAGTTATCAATGATGGATTTGAATTACAATAGTACATTCCAAATTAATTGGTCTATCCATTTCCTTGATTCCGGATCTTCATCATCTCCTCCCCATTCTTTTGTTTTTTCAATGATGGTTTTTTGAATGGAAGACACCGTGAAAACGTTTTTAGACGCAGTTGGTTCTGTGATTAAGGCTACTTTGGTTTTGTCATTTATTTTTGTAGCTATCCAAGAAGTATATAGTCGTGGAATGGTCATTCCCAGAATCATGCCAGGCAAACCATGAATGGTACAAGGCCCTCCGGGAATGGTTATCTCTTCTGTATAAAAAGCAAATACATAAACACTGTCCATTATTTTGCCAGTAGCTTTTCTGCAATTATACCCTGCAATAATTCTATTCTCATTGCTTAATCTCCATTCTATTTTGCTTGTCGAATCTTTGATATGGAATGCTGTTCCAAAAACATCTTTTTGCATGATAAACATATTGGTATTGAAATCTGAATACCAAATAGATTGTTCGTCACTCTTACGGAACATGTCTGGAATCAAATCTTTATTTTCCCAGCGATCAAATTGATAGTTACTCTTGTTCTGATTAAAAGCGTATTTGTAATAAGCCGTTTTGAAATTAGGAAGTTTGTCTTTCATCATGTCGGCCCAGGGACTGTTACCCATGGTTTTTTTGATGTTTGTTTTAACTTCAAACTCAATTTCTCCACTTTCCAAAAATTGAGCACTTGCCATTAAACTAAGTCCTATATGCAGAACAAATATTAATATTGTCTTTTTCATTTTTTACTTTTTATTGTTTTTGTTTTTGAAATCCCAGCTGAAACCAATCATGAAATACCTTTTTAATCTTTGATTTCTTTCTTCACTAAAATTGTTCCCGTAGTAGCTTCTGTCGATTCCGGCATTCTGGTTGAAAAGGTCTCTTGCCTGAGCATACACAGTAAACTCTTTATTGTTAAAGGTTTTTTGTAGTTTAATATTCACCAAATTGACATTCAAATTAGCTGTTTCCCCTGCTAATTTTTCTCTTGCATTGAAGTCGTAATCAGAAATGATTGACCATGCTTTTTTATAATAGACCGTGCCATTAAAAGAAAGTCGGTTTGTTTTGTATGAATTAGATGCATTCGTTTGTGCATTTGTATTGCTGTTGTAATTGAAATCATTATTGATACTGAAATCATATTTATCAGTCATGGATTTTCTTAACCCTAAATTAAGGCCGGCAGAAATTGTTTTTGATGAACTGCTCACTCCATTGATAAGATCATTAAAGCTGGAAAAATTTCCATTAGGGCTGATTTCAAAATCTATTTTTGTTTTCTTTATTTTAAATCCCACACCCGTCCATAAATTGATATTGATGTTACCGTTGGTATTCACAGGTTGCGTTGTGGTACTGCCTGTTGAAGGGTCAATAATTTTGCTGTTCGTTATAGCATTATTCGTAAATGTGACATTTAATGATTGATAATTCCATAATTCTTTAAGGAAGTTATATCCATTATGATTGATGTTGATGTTGTTGGCAAAAGAAGGTTTGAGGTCTGGATTTCCAATGTATTGATTGAAGATATCGGCGTTGTTTTTTAAAGGTTGTAATTGGTTTAGAGTAGGCTGGGTATTGTATCCATTGTATTTAATTCTTAAAGAATGGTTCCCTTTGTAAGCATATACAAATGTTGCGGTGGGGAATAGGTTGATATAATCTCTTCTGTAATCTTTCCCGATTGATAAATCTAGAAGATCATATTGGGTAACACCAAATCCAGAGCCAACATTAAACTTGAACTTTTTAAAGGCATAATTAAATTTTGCACTTGGCTTTTGAACAATAATATTTTGTTTGAATTGGTTACTTAATGAATCATTGAAATTATCATAGTAGGGACTAGTCGGAATTGATTTGTTGTAAGTGCTTTGTTTGTTGTTCCCTTGATTAGATGATAGCTCATAGCTTAATTCTAATGACCATTTTTTAGACAGTGGTTCTGTATAAACAAGTTTTGTTGAAAGAGTACTTGTTGATTTTTGACCCTTTGTTACCTGGTCAATATTAGTGGTGTCGATATTATTATTTAGGAAAGTATTGTTCAATGATTGTAAAAAATTCTCACTCTCAATTGTCAAATAATTCCAGTCGGCATTAAAGGAGATGGTTCTTCTTTCTTTTTTAAATTTATGTTTAAAAATTAAATTTCCAGCTGCATTGTTTTTGTCATAATTATTATTGATTTTCTTTGTGCTGCTGTTAATTAATTTTTCTGAATAGCCATTGGTTTGAGAGGTGGTAAAATCCGTATTCTCGCTATGAAAATAATTTTCACGTAAGGTTACTTTTAGAGAATTGCTACTGTCAATATTGACATCATATATCAACGTATTCTTTAGATTATATCTTTTAATTTGACTTGTGGTAGTTGAGTTTTCAACTAATGCAGAATCCCCGAATTGATTGATGTTTTTTACTGTTTTTATATTAGCGTAATCCTGTTCATTGTATTTCGGAGAAAAATTAAGATTATGTTTCTCTTTCCATTTGTTGCTATATTGAATCCCTGAATTTACATTTCTTAAAAAGCCATTTTCGGCATTGATATTAACTTCTTCATCTGTATTGTTTGTGCCAACGCCAAAAGCAAAAATCCCATCATCATCCCACATTTCAAAGTTGCTGTTTTCACTGGTGCCATACTTCTGGCTTTCTTGCCAGTTAAGCCCATCCTGTCCAGTATTTCCATTTAGAATAAATGCAGCTATTTTTCTTTTGCCCTTAAATGAACCGAAGAGGAAATTATTGTTAAATCGGTTAGTGATTTCTTTGCCTGTTCCACCTGATAGGCTGATTTTTCCAAAATAGCCTTTTCTTTTATCGTCTTTTAATTTTAAATTGATTGTTTTTTGAGTATTTCCATCATCTATACCGGTGAAAACTGCCTGTTCACTTTTCTTATCAAAAACCTGCACTTCTTTTACGGCATCAGCTCTTAAATTTTTAACTGCCATTCCAGGATCATCTCCGAAAAATTCTTCTCCATCTACCAAAACCTTTTGCACTTTTTCGCCCATAGCTTTTATTTCGCCATTTTTATCAACTTGAATGCCAGGCAATTTTTTTAATAATTCTTCTACGTTTGCATTTGCACTAACATTGAAACTATCTGCAGTATAAATAGTAGTGTCTCCTTTTATTTTTATGGCTCCACCTGTTTTAATAATGATGGCTTGAAGCAATTTGCTCTTGTTAGTTAGTTTTATTGGGGATATTTTTTTGGAACTTTCTTTTAATGAAATATTATCTACATAATCAGCATATAGTGGGTTAGTAATCATTAAAATTTTATTACCCTGTGTTTCTACATTTAAGGTGTATTCTCCATTTTCATTGGTTCTTGTAAAACGCTGCAGGATAGAATCTTTTTCAGATAAAATCATCACTACTGCATTTTTTATTGGCTGGCTGCCGGCTTCGTCCTGAATTTTACCGGTGACTTGTATTTTTTGTGAAAAAGCAGTTGTAAAGCAACAGATAGTGGCAGTTAGTAATATTATGATTTTTGTCATCTTCGATTATGGTTATACTGTTTTAAGTTTGTTGGCAATAGCAAGTCAACATGATTCGTTGATTTCACTTTTTCCAATTAATTGCAAAGATGAATTGAATTAAATTAATAAACCTATTTTTATCAAAAAAAATTAACTGTTGAATAATCAAAGTAAGGTTTGGGTGCATTCTCTTTTTGATACAGAAACGATTCAATTATTTCAGGCGGGAACCCTGTCTTCGGCTTACGATTATTTTGGAGCACATTCTTGTAAATATAATGGGATTGAAGGCTTTTATTTTTCAGTTTGGGCCCCGAATGCTACATTGGTTTCTGTTGTAGGGAATTTTAATCATTGGGATGCACAGCAACATCCGTTATTTGTAAGGTTGGACCATTCCGGAATTTGGGAAGGATTTATACCTCTTCTTACAAAAGGGAATATCTATAAATTTCATATTACTAGTATTAAAAACGAAGTGTTTCTTAAAGCAGATCCTTTTGCTTTTTTTTCGGAATTAAGGCCTGCAACGGCATCCGTAGCGTGGGATTTCGAATATAAATGGATGGATAAAAAATGGATGTCTAAACGAAAGAAAAAAAATGCTTTAAATGCTCCATGGAATGTATACGAATTGCATCTTGCCAGTTGGATGAGGCCTAACAAATTTGATCACAATAGCTTTAACAGTTACCAGCAAATTACAGAACGACTTGTTCCTTACATTATAGAGATGGGTTTTACTCATGTAGAACTGATGCCGGTGATGGAGTATCCTTACGATGCAAGTTGGGGGTATCAATGTACAGGTTATTTTTCCGCTACATCACGGTTTGGTATACCCGAAGATTTAATGAAGATGATAGACGTGTTGCACCAGCATGACATCGGTGTTATTTTAGATTGGGTGCCTTCTCATTTCCCGAAAGATGATCACGGCTTATACAGATTTGACGGTGCTCATACTTATGAATATGCTGATATGCAAAAAGGATTCCATCCGGATTGGAACAGTTATGTTTTTAATTATAAAAGAGGAGAAGTGAGGTCTTTCTTAATCAGCAGTGCACATTTCTGGTTGAAATATTATCATGCTGATGGCATTAGAGTAGATGCGGTTAATTCCATTATCAGGCTTGATTTCTCAAGGGGGCATAAAGAATGGACACCAAATGAACATGGCACTAATGCTAATATTGAAGCCATTTCTTTTCTTAAAGAACTGAATTCATCTATTTACAATGATTTCCCTGATGTGCAAACTATTGCGGAGGAAGCGTCTGACTGGCCGGATATTACAAAGCCATTAGCAGATGGTGGTTTTGGTTTTGGAATGAAATGGATGATGGGATGGATGCATGATAGTTTTCGCTATTTCAAAACACATCATCCCAAACGTAAGCATATTCAAAATACCTTCACTTTTAGTATGATGTATTTCTATGACGAAAAATTCATGTTGCCGCTCAGTCATGATGAAGTTGTTCATGGAAAAAGCCCCATGATTTATAAAATGCCAGGTACGGAATGGGAAAAATTTGCCAATCTTAGACTTCTTTATGCCTGCATGTACACCCACCCGGGAGCAAAGCTTCTTTTTATGGGGAATGAGTTTGCTCAAACCTCAGAATGGAATGACCAATCAGAATTGGATTGGCATTTGTTACAACATGAGTCTCATTCGAAAATGAAAGATTGCGTAAAAGCTTTGTCTCATCTGTATAAAAATGAACCTGCTCTTTATGAAAACCAGTTTGATCCAAAAGGATTTGAATGGACGGAAGTAGACAAAAGAAATGAAGGGGTTCTTGCTTTCAAAAGAAAGGGGAACAAGCGAAAAGACGATTTGTTAATTATTTTAAATGTTTCCAATGAAAATTATACCAATTGGATCATGCAGGTTCAGGGCAAATTAGCATGGAAAGAACTCTTTAATACTAACGATATCGCCTATTGGGGAAACGGGGAACATATTAATGCAAATATCCCTATTAAAATATTACGCAAAAAAGCAGCGCTCTGTGAAATAAAAATAGCTATTCCAGCGTTAAGTGTTTTGATATTCCGATAATGGAAAATCATTTTTAATCCTTACCGCATATGAAAGCATTATTCACTATCACTTCATGGTGTTTTTTTCAGGTGTTGTTTGCACTTCCTATTGATAGCACTAAGTTTTATTTTGAAAGAGGTCTTGAGGCTCAAAAAGAAAAACGCATGCTTTTTGCGTACCAGCAATTTCAGAAATCACTTTCATTTAACGCAGAAAATAAGGAAACGATTTTAGCTCAGGCTTTTGTAGCTAAGGAAATACACAAACCAGCTCAGGCACAATTGCTTTTTGAAAAGGCCTATAAAATGGATCCTTCGAATCTTGTGGTTGTAGAGGAATTGTCGACTCTCTATTTTGATTTTCACCAATACAATAAGGCTTTTGAATTTGCACAAAAATGTAAAGATTGCAGCAGCTCGCCAAGAATAATTGGATTGTCTAATTACCAATTAGAAGATTATGCTACTGCAGAAAAATACCTCAAATTAGCGTTGACAAAATCTCCAACGGATGTAAAAGTTCTTTATACTTTGGCAAGAACTTATGTGAGTATGGAACAATACAAGGATGCGATGACATACTATGATAAAATTGTTAAGATGCCGGATGCAAAGCCACTGTGGATTTATGAACAAGGCATTCTTTATTATGAGAACAGTGATTACAAAAATGCGTTGATCTCTTTTAATAATGCACTAGCTCATGGCTATGAACCAGGGGGTGATTTCAATGAGAATATGGCTTTCACGTTGATTTATTGTAATGAATATGATAAAGCTGAAAATATGGTGATGGATTTATGGAAAAAAAATCCTGGAAAAAAAGATTTGGTAAAAGATTTGATAGCTGGATTGTATGATAAAAAACAATATGACAGAGCATTGTTTTATTGTGAAAAACTGATGGGAATAGACCCTAAAGACAGCAAGACCTTGTTTCAGGCAGGATTGTGTTTTCAGAAAAAAGGACAGAAAGAAAAGGGAGATAATTTATGTGACAGAGCGATTGAGTTAGATCCATCATTGGAATCGCTGCGAACTAAAAGAGATATAAGTGCATTATAAAATAGCGTTTAATGGTTGATTTACAGGACAAAAGAAGCCGGGAGTAATTTCCCGGTTTCTTGTTTTTAACAACTTAGTTAAGCATCAATACATTGACGCTTCTTTGCAGAATATTAAAGGCGATTTCAGCCATGAGATTTTCTTTGTCAAGTGTAGGATTTACTTCTGTGATTTCAAAGCAGCAAATTTTCCTGTTTTGCATAAACTTGCTGATCAAATCTTCCGCTTCACGTTCTTTTAAACCATTGCTAACAGGTGTTCCTGTTCCTTTGGAGATGGTAGAGTCAAGACTATCTACATCAAAGCTTACATAAATATCTGTGCAATCACTCAGATAGCGCAAAACTTTCCTGCTGATATTTTCGGCTCCATTTCGTCTAACCTCACTCGTTGTGATTACTTTTATGCCGTGTTTTTCAATGATATTTTTTTCCTCTTTTTCAAAATCTCTTAATGCGATAAAGACCACATCTTCTGGTAAAACTTTCTGATTTATTTTCCCAATAGATTTTAGCTGATTCCACAAGTTCTTGGTTTTGTCATCCAGGTCATGAACTTTACATTCTAAATTATCTTCCGCAATTGCAGTAGCTAATGGCATTCCATGCATATTCCCTGAAGGTGTTGTATAAGGTGTATGTAAATCGGCATGAGCATCAATCCAGATTACACCTAATTTGCTTTTTGGTTTGGCCAGCTTAATTCCTGCAATAGTTCCACCTGCATTACTGTGATCGCCACTTAATACAACAGGGAAGAAATTTTGTTTCATGCTATCACATACGGCCTTACTAATACGTTCGTACATATTCAAAACACCTTGTATTCTTTTTGCATAGGGGGATTGAATGGGTTCAAATAAGAGGTTGTTTTCTGTTTCTACTTTTTCTGAAGGGAAATGCACGAAAAAATTACTCATGAAATCCAGTCCTGCGATTTTGATGGCATCAATTCCCAAGCTGGCACCTCTTGTTCCTGCACCAATTTCTGAAGGGACTTCTATTAATTTGATATTCTTCATATTGACTTGTTTTATAAAAATGGTATTACAAATAGCTCATAAATCATTTTTGTGTATTCAAATTTACAGTTTTCTTTCTAGAGGGTTAATTCCGTGTATTTTTCCGAATGTTTCTATGATTTTAAATCGTACAAACATATCCTCACTATACCATTTTTCCTTCCTGGTTTTTTTGATGACGTCACTGTGCTCTTTCATGCTGTATGCGAATGTCTTCATGTCTTCCACAGAATCCCAAACACTGAATGTTGCTTGTTTGATCCATGGGGTTTCTCCTATGCCAACAGAGAAGATATAACCTTTTGCTGTCGTCATTTTGTTCGCCACCGGAGCTACATTTTTCCAGAAGTGTTTTAATGTTGAAAGTCGGATGGTTGCCCTTGTTAAAGTAGCTACTTGCCCGGTATGGATGTTGTTATTTTCTATTTTGCCAAAGACTTCTTTTTTATCCCAAAGCCCATGTCCTGTAATGGGTTCCAATAATAGGGTATAGGTCTCTGTAGCAAAAAATGTCAGCCATGTTGAAATGAATTTCCCATAAAGACTTTCAAGGATAGTAGTGGAGTCATTTAGCTTTAATTCATTTTTATGCACGCACAAAATAGCCCATTGATGGAAATCCGGCATTTTATCAAAAGTTCCATTTTTGCCTGTACCCATGAGCTTGAAGAAGCTCATCCTCTTGTTTAATAATAACGGCAATCTAAAAATAGCCATTGATAAAAAAGCAAAAGGGATGGCCCATGTTTTATATCGAGTGATGGATAATGTTGTTTGCATTTTAGGAAGAAGCTATTTTAGGCTAATATCTGGAATTGATGAGTATTAATACCATCAATCATTTAAACCCAGAATTTCCAACTGCAAAATCCGGGTTAAAAAAAACTCCACTCTTATTATCGAATGGAGTTTTAAAAATAAGTATAAAAAAATTAAAATTGTTCTAATTTACTAAAGAAGAAATCCCCTTCAATAGCGGCATTCTCATCACTATCGCTGCCATGTACTGCATTTTCTCCAATTGATGCGGCATATTTCTTACGAATAGTACCTTCTTCAGCATTTGCAGGGTTGGTAGCGCCAATTAATTTACGAAAATCTTCAACCGCATTTTCTTTTTCAAGAATGGCAGCAGTTATCGGGCCGCGACTCATGAATTCAACCAGTTCGCCGTAAAAAGGACGTTCTTTATGTACTGCATAAAATTCACCGGCTTTTGCTGCACTAAGGTGAGTCATTTTCATAGCTACGATGCGGAATCCAGCTTTGTTGATCATTTCTAATATACCACCAGTGTATCCTTTTTCTGTGGCATCTGGCTTAATCATGGTAAAAGTTCTGTTAGTCATGGTATTATTAATTTTGGGCGCAAAGATAAGGTCAATTTGTCTTTAAAAGTTTTGAAATTTGCACATTCATATTTTACACTTACTTTTGCGCCGTCTTTATGCAACCAATCAATCAAATTTTTGCCGAAATAACGAGTCCTAAAAACATCGTTATTACCATGCACCAAAAACCAGATGGGGATGCAATGGGCTCTACATTGGGATTATTTCATTTTCTGACCCAATTCGGACACCAGGTAAAGGTGATTTCTCCTACAAACTGGGCCTCTTTTTTGAGCTGGATGCCAGGGAGTAAAGATGTGCTCGATTACGAAAAAGAACAAGCGAAAGCGGATGTTTTCATTACAGATGCGGATTGGATTTTCTGTCTCGATTTTAATACCATGAGCAGGACCAAAAAAATGGAAGCTTCTTTGCTAAATGCACCTGCAGTTAAGATCTTAATAGATCACCACCAACAACCCCAGGTAGAAGTGTTTTCATTCGGTGCCAGTGATACCTCCAAGAGCTCTACTGCAGAAATGGTGTATGATTTTATTGTTGCATCAGGTTATCAGGATAAAATTAATAATGAAGTGGCCCAGTGTTTATATGCAGGCGTCATGACAGACACAGGTTCATTCAGATTTCCCTCCACATCAGCAAACGTTCATGCAATGGTGTCTGATTTTTTAAAAAGAGGGTTGAAACATAGCGTTATTCATGAGGCGCTTTTTGATAATTTCACAGAAAACAGATTGCGGTTTATAGGGAATGTCTTGTCAAACAGAATGCAATTATTTTATGAATACAATACGGCATTGATTTCAATTCCTCAGCAGGATTTGATTAAATATGATATCAAAACTGGCGATACAGAAGGGTTGGTAAATTATCCGTTGAGTATTGAAGGCATTAAGTTAGCGACGATTATTATTGACCGCGGAGAAGAAAGAAAACTCTCTTTCAGAAGTAAAGGAAATTTTGATGTAAATACTTTTGCAAGAAAATACTTTGAAGGGGGCGGCCATTTTAATGCTTCCGGAGGTCAAAGTAAAGATCCGCTGGAAGAAGTGGTTTCTAAATTTAAAAAAGCAATAGCTGAAAATAAAAATGATTTATGTACTTATCAATTTTAAAACAAAACACAATGCGTAAAATTTCTTATGTATGCTTAGCTGCAATCGTTATGGTTTCATGCAAGCAAGATTTCAAAAAAGGAGACAAAGGTTTGGAATACAAAATTATTTCAAATGGTAATGGTCAAAAAGTGAAAGTAGGAGAATTCATGGAAATGCAAATTGCTCAGTTTATCAATAATGGTAAAACTGATTCATTGTTGAATGATACAAGAACTACCAGTGGTGCTGTAATTCAACCATTAGATTCTATGTCTATTCCTCCTGAGTATTTCAAAATTATCAGTCAGATGAAGAATGGAGATAGTTTGGTATTAAGAATGTTGGTAGATTCTATGATGGCTCAAAATCCTGGAGATATGCCACCATTTATCAAAAAGGGGTATCATTTTATTACAACAGTTAAGTTGTTGAATGTGTTCCAAACTCAAATGCAAGCTGATAGCGCACGTAAAGCAGGTATGGCTATCAGAATGAAAAAGGATTCTCTAGAAAACATTGCCAATCTGGTAAAGGAGGATAAAAAAGTTCAAGAATATTTGAAGTCGAAAAAAATCAATGCAACTAAAGCGCCATTGGGTACTTATGTTGAATTAATCCAGCCGGGAACCGGACCATTAATTGACACTTCCGTAGTTGTAAAAACAAATTACACAGGAAGAACAATTGAAGGTAAAATGTTCGATAGCAATACCGATCCTTCAAAGGGTCATGTTGAACCTTTCCTTGTAAATTTAACCACTGACAAATCTCTAGGTCAAGGTGTAATCAAAGGCTGGTATGATGGGTTAAAAACGCTTAATAAAGGATCGAAAGCAAGGTTTTATGTTCCTTCACCTTTGGCATATGGCAAGCAGGGTGCCGGAGAAGATATTGCTCCAAATTCAATTTTGATTTTTGATATTGAAGTGGTTGACGTACTTTCAAAAGCACAGGCAAAGGCTGAACTTGAAAAACTTAAAAAAGAGAGAGAAGCTAAACAAAAAAAGTTCATGGATAGTTTGGCTAAAGCTAGACCAGATACGACGATGAAAAAGAAAAGATAAACTTTTGGAATCAATTTTATTAACAAATGCCGTTCAAATTATTGAGCGGCATTTTTGTAACATTCAAATAATAGGATAGCTTCTCTGGCTTCTTTTACATCGTGAACTCTTAGTATGTTTGCTCCGTTTTGTAAAGCAAGGGTATTAAGGACTGTTGTTCCATTCAGTGCTTCTGTAGGGTCACTATTCAGCGTTTTGTAAATCATGCCTTTTCTGGACAATCCGGTAAGTATGGGTAATTCAAGTATTTGCAAGGCGGACATTTCTTTTAGCAATTGATAATTCTGTTGAATGGTTTTGCCAAACCCAAATCCTGGATCGATAATAATGTCTTTTATGCCTGCATTTTTGCAATCAGCTATTTTTCTCATGAAAAAGTTCAGCACATCATGGGTAATGTCTTCATAAACAGGGTTTTGTTGCATGGTTTCCGGTGTCCCCTGCATATGCATACAGATATAGGGCAGGTCAAGATTTGCTACAGTTGCAATCATTTCTGTATCCATATTTCCAGCGCTAATGTCATTTACTATCGATGCGCCAGCTTCAACTGCAATTTTGGCCACATTACTGTAATAGGTGTCTACAGATAAGATTACGTCAGGGAAATGGCTATGTAATAATGAAATCACAGGGATCACCCGATTTAATTCTTCATCCAAATCGATTCTTTTGCTTCCGGGTTTTGTGCTTTGTCCGCCAATATCCAAAATATCGGCACCGTCGGTAATCATTTTTTCAGCTCGGTGTAACATCTTTTCGGAAGTATCAGCCAGGTGTCCTTCAAAAAAGGAGTCGGGTGTGGCATTGATAATCCCCATAACAAGGGGCTTTTCCAAACTTAATATTTTTCCTTTACAGTTAAGGGTTAACATTGCTAGACTAATTGTATTTTTGCAAATGAAAAACAAAGGTGCAACTAAAAATTTGTATCCTTGGATTTATACATTCATATTTTATTAAGATTATACAGAAAATTATATTCCCATAATGACTTCAACAAATGTACAATACGATCTTGCTGTTGCTAATTGCAGGAATACTTTTTTAAAGAAAACGGCTGATTATGGAACATCCTGGCGAGTGTACAGAACGATTGCTATAGTAGACCAGATTTATATTAAGGCGAAAAGAATCAGAACGATTCAAGAGAAACGACAGCAGAAAATTGAAGATGGCATAAAAAGTGAATTTGAGGGCATATTGAATTATGCCATTATTGGGTTGATTCAGTTGGAGATTAAAGATGAAAATGTAGAACAACTAACGGTAGATGAAGTGTCTGCCTTATATGAAGAGAAAGTTTCGAATGCGAAAAAATTAATGACTGACAAAAATCATGATTATGGCGAAGCTTGGAGAGAAATGAGCCAGGAGAGTTTTATCGATTTGATTTTATCGAAGTTGCTTCGTATCAAACAAATTATTTCTAATAATGGCGTTACCGTAGTTAGTGAAGGTATTGATGCTAATTATTACGATATTCTTAATTATGCTGCATTTGGATTGATTTTAATTGACGAAGGAAAGCATACTAAATAGTAGGATTTATATTTTTATTAAAAAGGTTAAAAAAAATAAAGATGGCTAATTTAAAAAAACATGTACCCTTAATCGTTAGAATTATTATTTCGGCACTATTTTTATTGTCTG
Source organism: Candidatus Kuenenia stuttgartensis (assembly GCA_943330835.2). Next base: position 1,882 of record CALQJH020000009.1, on the reverse strand, counting down.
CAGTAGCGAAACTATTTCCCATCTGGGCATTTGAAAAGCAGCTGGTTGATTTAGGTATTGTAGACTGGTGTTCTGCTCCATATCTGGCAAGATTAATCATCGCACTGGAAGTGGCTATTGCTATTGGTATTCTTCAAAATCATTTTATAAAGTCTTTTGTAATACCTGTTACTATTTTATTATTGGCCGCTTTTTGTATTCATTTGGGTATTCAAATGGTTGAGCATGGCGCCATGAATGGTAATTGCGGATGTTTTGGTCAGCTTATTCCAATGACACCATTGGAAGCAACGATTAAAAATATCATCACTATTGGGCTGCTTATTTATTTATATAAAAATGTAAGCGAAAAAGAAAAAGGACAAAATAAATTTATCGTCATTCTTTTTATTTATTTCTTTTCTGCATTTTTAATGTTTTTCTCTTTTCCTTTTTGCCCTTGTGCTAAAGAAGACAAAGTATCAACATCACCACCGGTAACATTGATTCCAGATTCGGCTAACGCTGTTTCGGACACATTCGTTAATGCAATCGAAAATACTGATACTGTAAAAAATGAAATTAAAAAGAATGATACTGCAAAGTCTGTTGTTGCAATAGTTGTGGAGCCTAAAAAAGTACAGTCAAAGTTTTCAGGCTATACAGATTTTAATGGTAAAAAAATAAATCTTGATGAAGGGAAAAAAATCGTTTGTCTTTTTGTGCCTGGTTGTGACCATTGCAGAGAAGCGGCAAAAGAATTAGTAAAGATTTCCAGATCTCAAAATTTCCCCCCAGTATACATTTTATTTATGAACGAAGAGGTATATAAAATACCTGAATTTTTTACAGAAGTAAAACGTTCATTTCCTTATTTTGTAATTGATGATATTCCCGCTTTTTTTAAATTACTAGGGAATAATGCTACTACTCCTGGGGTAGTGTATTTATGGAATGGCAATGTAATAAAAGCTTACGAAGGCCTTGATGCACATACATTTAATCCAATAGAACTATCTAAAATTATAGCATCCAACGTAAAGTAGATTTCGATTATTTTTTATATTATTACGACTACGAGTTGCGTTTAAATTTCTGTTAATTACTCCCATAAAAATCAAAATGATTTCTTTTTTGATTTAGTTTTGTTCTTGTTTTAGAATGATTGATATCATATATCTTATTGAGTTGTATTATTTTTTGATTGGTAAAAATAAAAATCAGTTAATACGCTTTCTTGAAAGATGTTAATCATTTGAAAACAAAAAAATCTATTTTTTAATCCTTACCTCAAAATGAAAATCAAAATGAAAAACCTTTACACTCTACGCAAATGCGTACTAATTTCTTTCTTTATCTTTTTTGCATTAACTTCTTTTTCGAGAAGCTTTTATGTGAGTTCGAGTTACACAGGATCTACTTCAAATGGTAGCTTTTCTTCGCCTTGGAAATCCTTAGCTAATGTTCAATCCAATATGAATACTTTCAATCCAGGCGATACGATCTCTTTTAAATGTGGAGATTATTTCTCTGGGACTTTAAATGTAGGTAAATCTGGAGTGGTTAATAATGCTATTACGTTTAATAGTTATGGATTAGGAGATAAGCCTAAATTTATTGGTACAGGGGCTACAATTTCGTATCTTTTTTATTTGTACAATAAAAATTACATTGTTTTTGATGGACTGGAAATAACAGACACTTCTATCAGTTCAATCGATAGAACTCAGATGTCTAAAGTGCAAAGAGCTTTTGGTTTTGATGGCACTTCAAATAACAATACCATAAAAAATTGCAAGATTTCATTAGTTGGAGTAGGAGCTTACTGGGTAGGCCCATATAACAATATGGATCATTGTGATATTGGTAATTTGAGAATGGTTGTGAATAATGTTGGTGGCGA
>CALQJH020000008.1 GCA_943330835.2 Candidatus Kuenenia stuttgartensis | reverse complement strand
TTTTCTTCTGCTAAATAATTACATAAAATAGAACTGCTCAACAATTCACCACAGCAAACGATTTGGTCATAGTAATAATCATAGCTTCTCACAGGCTTATCATGCAATAGCCATTCTATTTCGGTAAAGAATTCTTTTAATTGATTTTCCGCTTTTTGCCAGTTTAATGCAATAAGGTATTTTAAGACGTCAAGATGATTGTTTTTTAGTTGTTCAAATAATTGTAAGGCCTCTTCTTTTCTGCCTTCAAAAAAAGCGTCAACTACTTTTTCTAATGCATTGGTCGTTTTACCCATGGCTGATACCACAATCAGGATTTTATCTCCTTTGAAAGATTGAATGATGCTGGATGTGTTTTTTATTCTGTCAATACTGTTAATACTGGCTCCTCCGAACTTGAATACCTTCATTTTGATTGTGCTTATTTTTAATAAATTAGGTAAAAATGCAGTTTAATCTTCAATTTGATTGCTTTGGATAAAACAAAAATGAGAATAAACCTTACTTTTGATGTGCAAAAATACCTTCGTTCATTGTAAACTTGAAAAGTTTTATGCTTATTAATAGAAAAATTCAAACACTTGATGAATTTACCATTCAGCAGATGAGAGATTTTCCCAATGCCACAGGAGAGTTATCGGGTTTGCTGAGAGACATAGGACTTGCCGCAAAGCGTGTGCATGTTGAGGTTAATAAGGCTGGCTTGATAGATATCCTTGGTGATGCTGGAACAATGAATGTTCAGGGGGAAGAGGTGAAAAAGCTTGATATTTTTGCCAACAACCAGTTTATGGGCGTTTTGAGACACGGTATCAGTTGTGCAGGAATTGGCAGTGAAGAAATGGATGATATTGTTGTTTTTGATGATGATATCAGCAACCAGTCAAAATATGTATGTTTATTTGACCCTTTAGATGGGAGTAGTAATATTGATGTAAATGTGTCTATCGGAACAATTTTCAGTGTGTTTCGCAGAGTAAGTGAATTAGGAAAGCCAGCAACAGCAGCAGATTTTTTGCAACAAGGAATTAAGCAAGTTGCCGCGGGGTATATTATTTATGGATCTTCGACTATGTTGGTTTATGCCACAAGAAGAGGGGCGAATGGTTTCACTTTAGATCAAGCTGTGGGTGAATTTACCTTAAGTCATCCTGATATCAAATGTCCGGAAGTTGGAAAAATATATTCAGTAAATCACGGAAATTTCTTTCAATATGAAGAAAAAGTACAACGATATATACACCAATGTCAGAAAAAAACAAAAGCTACCGGCGGGCCTTATACGCAAAGATATATTGGTAGTATGGTTGCAGATGTGCATCGTAATCTGATCAAAGGCGGAATTTTTATGTACCCTGGAACTACTGAAAAACCTAATGGAAAATTGAGGTTGCTTTATGAATGTAATCCATTTGCATTTATTGTTGAGATTGCTGGAGGTATTGCTACAGATGGCAAGCAGCGCATTTTGGAAATTCAGCCAAAGGAAGTGCATGAACGTACGCCTTTTTTTATTGGAAGTAAATCAATGATGGAAGAATTTGAACAGACAAAATAATTTCAACAAGCAATTATAAAAATGAGTAAGATAATTATTTCAGTCAAAGATCTCGTGAAAAAGTATGGAACTTTCCAAGCGGTAAAATCAATTTCATTTGACGTTTTTGAAGGAGAAATTTTCGGGTTATTAGGACCAAATGGAGCAGGGAAATCCACGACATTAGAAATTATAGAAACCCTTCGTTCCAAGACTTCCGGCACTGTAACTGTTGATGGGTATGATTTAGAGAAAGATCCTTCTGCTATAAAGAAAATCATTGGAGTGCAATTGCAAACTTCAGGGTTTTATCCCGGGTTGAATTTAATAGAACTGATAAAGCTGTTTGGTGGGTTATATAATCGCTCGGTTAATCCCATGGAGTTATTGAAAAAAGTGAATCTGGAAGATAAAGCGAAAAGCAAAACCAAGGAACTTAGTGGTGGCCAAAAACAACGGTTTTCAATTGCCACAACTTTAATCAACCAACCCAAAATTATATTCTTAGATGAACCAACAACTGGATTGGATCCTCAGGCAAGAAGAAATTTATGGGATTTAATCAGAGAAATTCGCGAGAATGGAACAACCGTAATTATTACTACGCATTACATGGATGAGGCAGAACAGTTGTGCGATCGAATTGCGATAATGGATGAAGGAAGAATCATTAAACTAGATACTCCTGAAAAACTGATTGATGATTTAGTGGAAAGCGGATTTGAAAGACCAAAGCAAATGAAAGCAGCAAATCTGGAAGATGTTTTTATCCATCTTACCGGAAGAGAAATGAGGGAAGAATAAATTCAAATTGTTTTTTATTATTTATAAACCATAAAATGTCATCAATGAAAAAAATTAGTATTTGTATTCTTGCTTGTTCCCTTTTTTGTTCAAGTGTTTTTTCGCAGGTAAAAAAGGCTCCACAGAAAAGCGATAAATCATCAAATGCCCCAGCATTTCTAATGAAAAACAGTTTAGATAGCTTTAGTTATGCTGCTGGAATAAATATTGCCAATAATATGAAACAACAAGGAATTTCAGAGATCAATATTCCTGCCATGATGCAAGGCTTTAATGACGTCTTAAAAAATAATCCTACTTTATTAACCCCAGAACAAGCAAGTATGACACTTCAACAACAACTACAGGCTTTTGCTCAAAAGAAAAGTGCTGTTCAAAAAGAAAAAGGGGAATCCTTTTGCATGACAAATAAAACAAGAAAAGAAGTTACAACTTTAGCGAACGGACTTCAGTATGAAATATTAAAAGCAGGAGATCCTAATGGTATTAAACCAACCGCACAAGATACTGTTGTGGTTGATTATGTTGGAACATTAATCGATGGAACTGAATTTGATAACTCTGTAAAAAGAGGGGAACCTGCTACATTTCCAGTTGGAGGTGTAATAAAAGGATGGACACAAATATTGCAGTTGATGACAAAAGGGGCACATTGGAAAGTAGTTATCCCTAGTGAATTGGCTTATGGTGACAGAGGTGCAGGCGCCCAGATCCCTCCAGGATCTGTTTTGGTTTTTGAAATTACATTAATAGATATCAAACCAGCAGTAAAATAATTATGGATGCATTATGCTATCCAATTGGAAAGTTTATCGAGCAACCAATTTCGCAGCAACAATTGCGGGAATGCTTGCTCGATATTCGTTTTCTAAGCAATCATATTGAGCATGTTATTTCAAACCTCGATGAGTATCAATTGGATACGCCTTATCGTGAAGGTGGATGGACGGTAAAGCAAGTTATTCATCATTTGGCCGATAGCCATATGAATGCCTTTATTCGCTGCAAACTTGCGCTCACAGAAGATAATCCTGTAATAAAACCATATGATCAGGATGCATGGGCGAATACCATAGAAAATAAAAATATCCCTGTAAATGTTTCCATAACATTATTGCATGCTTTACATTTCCGCTGGCATGAGTTGTTTTCAAATTTAAAGCCAGAGGAATGGAGTAGAACGATTATGCACCCTGAGTATAACAAACAAATGTCGCTATGGTATTTACTAAGTTTATACGCCTGGCATTCCAAACATCATGTAGCTCAAATACAAAGTCTTAAAGATCGTAAAGGTTGGTAAGTAAAAAAATAAATTAAAATGGAAGTCAAGCTATTATCTACATCTTACTTGAGCAATCATCAATATTTTACTGCAAGAAAAGACAGCTATCAATTGGAGTCTGGAAAAATAGTGGATCCTTATTTTGTAGTAGAACTGCCAATCTGTGTTCTTGCAATGGCGGTTACAGAAAATAATGAAGTGATTCTGGTAGAACAATACCGTCATCCAATTGGTGAAAAAATTATAGAGCTCCCTGGAGGTTTTATTGATGATGGAGAAACGCCTATTGAGGCCATTACAAGAGAGCTGCTGGAAGAAACAGGTTATTCCTTTAAAGAATTTCAATACATGGGCATCACTTCAGGGAATCCTGGTGTTTTAAATAATTTCACCCATCTTTTTTTAGCTACAGGAGGAAAGAAAATCGCTGAACAGCATCTTGATGCTAATGAAGAAATCACTATTCAGCTTAAGTCATTAGAAGAAGTGAAATCCTTATTATTTGAGAGTGGGTTTAAGCAAAGCATGCATTCACTTTGTTTGTTTTATGGGTTTTCAAAGCTAAGCTAGAGCTGATTTTCATCTATTTCAGACAGAATAAAAAAACTGCCGCAAACTAATATGACATCCTTTTTTTCGGCATTGCTTTTAGCCGCATAAATGGCATCATTCACATTATCATATCCTTCTCCCATTAGATTTTTCTCTTCAGCTTTTAACTTTAAGATTTCGAATGGCAATGCTCTTTCAATGTGCGCATTGGTAAAATAATATGACGCGTTTTTAGGCAGTAAGTCCAGAATGCCTGATATGTCTTTATCATTTACAAATCCTACAACGATATGCAAATGGCTATTGGGGTATTGCTCTTGCAATTGATTTACTACAGATTGAATCCCATCTTTATTGTGAGCTACATCTAGTATTAGTAATGGGTTTTCTGCAATCACTTCCCAGCGGCCTTTAAATCCGGTTAGTTTTTTGACTTTAGATAAGGCGTTTTTTTTATGCCCAGGAGTAATATTGAAGCCTACTTTATTTAATATTGATGTGGCGGCAAGAACTGTTTTTAAATTTTTTATTTGGTAAGCTCCAGTGAGGTCAAGATAAATTAGTTCAGTAGTTTTTTCAATTTTATTATGACAGCGGCATTGCAAATGATTGTTATTCATTTCGACACTTTCTATGGTAATGATGTTGTCTGCATAAATTGCTGTAGTGCCCATTTCTGCTGATTTTTCTTCAAAAATAGGACTTGTTTCTGTAGTGGATTCTCCAATTATGACAGGGGTATTCAGTTTAATAATACCCGCTTTTTCTTGGGTGATTTCACTAATAGTATTGCCTAATAAATTCGTATGATCTAGTCCAATATTGGTAATAATGGAAAGAATAGGAGAGATGATATTGGTGCTATCCAGCCTGCCTCCAAGCCCTGTTTCTATGACTGCGATATCCACTTTTTCTGAAGCGAAATATTCGAAAGCCATGGCTACTGTCAATTCAAAAAAAGAAGGTTCTATTTTGCTACAGATGGCTTTTGTTTTTTCTGCAAATGCTATAACAAAATTCTGATCAATCATTTTTCCATCGATTCTTATTCTTTCGCCGAAATCTTTAATATGCGGCGATGTATACAATCCGGTTTTGTATCCTGCTTGTTGGAGTATGGCTGCAAGCATGTGGCTCGTGCTTCCCTTGCCGTTAGTTCCTGCGATGTGTATGCTTTTGAATTTGTTTTGCGGATTTTTAAGCGCGTCGCAAAGTTCAATAGTATTATGAATGTCTTTTTTGTATGCGGCTGGACCGATTCGTGAAAACATGGGCAATTGTGTATATAAATACTCAATAGTTTCTTTGTAATTCATCGGCGAGAAAATAAATTCTAATTTTTAATAAGGGAAGTTATTACCTAATTAATATCAAAAATAAATTGAACAGTAACCGTAGACTCATGATCGGATTTATTGAATTGGATATTTCTAAGGTAACTACTTACTGCATTTGCATAAGATTGATTTCTGTTGGTAGTGCCTCTATCAAACCCTGTAAATTTCCCTTCTCCTGAAGCGGATACTTTTATAATAGCGTATATCGTTGCCTTATTTAATTCGCCTTCAAATTTATATTGCTTAATAATTATCCTGTTTCCTTTAGTGACTTTTGGACCGCCAATCTTTCCCCCAGGCGTATTGCCATAAGAATCTTTATTTCCGCTTGGGTCGTTATTATCTCCTTTATTGTTGGGAGTATTCCCTTGGTATTTATAGTTATTGTCAATATCTGGATTATTGCCGTTGGTATTTTTATTTGGGCCAGTGTAGGTTAGTTTCGGTTTTTTTGCAGCTGCTTTTGCATCTGATGCAGTCTGGGTGGTTTTGCTGTTTTTTGCATTGACTATACTAGCAGCATTAACATCTGTTAGTTCATCTGTTTCTATTTTTTCGGCAGGAGATTTGTCTGAAGATGCTGCCGTCTTGTTATCTTTAATTAAGGAGGGGGTCCCTTTTACAAGTGGTTGCTCGTCGCCAAGTCCATCTTCATTATTTCCTAAATTAATTTCAATTTGGTCTTGAATAATCGGTTTAGGTATGGGTAACGATGTCCATTTGAAAAAAATAAAAAGTAATAATAAAATAAAGCAAAAGATGCTGGTAAATGTAATGGCCTTCTTCTGCTCTTCCGTTTTAAATAGTTGCATGATCATCATAAGGGAATAATTAATGGTATAATTAGCTAAGCAAAGAAATGAATATTACTCAAATAGCATACCACGTCTTTGATTTTTTAACATTTTACAATTTAATCAATTTTTGCTTCTGGTTTATTCCTTTCGCCAAATAATAAGCTTCCAATTCTAACCATATTGCTTCCGCATGATACCGCAAGATGATAATCTGCACTCATTCCCATGCTTAAAATGGAAGGGTTGAAGTTGGCTATTGAAAGTCCTAAAGAATTGTCGAAAATTCCTTTCAGGTAATCAAACTCTTTCTTAATAAGGGTTTGTTCGGAAGTGAAACTTGCCATTCCCATAAAACCCATCACATTTATAAATTCAAGTTCAGGTAATTTGGTTAAGATTGTTTTCAATTCCGTTTCATCCAATCCGAATTTTGTTTCTTCTTGTGCAATATGAATTTGAAGCAAACAATTTATTTTCTTATTTAATTTTTGCCCTTGCTTATTAATTTCGACTAATAATTTTTCGCTATCAACACCATGGATAAGATAAACGAAAGGAGCGATGTATTTTACTTTGTTTGTTTGGAGATGGCCTATAAAATGCCAGCGGATATCTTTCGGTAAATTTTCTGATTTCTCAACAAGTTCCTGTACATAATTTTCGCCGAAATCTTTTATGCCGGATTTATAAGCTTCTACAATAGCTTCATGAGGTTTTGTTTTTGAAACGGCCACTAATGTTGTATTGGATTGAGCCAATGCTTCCTTTATATTTTTATATTGGTCTTCTAAAAATGCCATTCTATAAAATTATAAAAAAAAGTCCATGGTGTTACTACACCATGGACTAAAAATGACTTCAATAACAACTATTTTAATATACTTCTGCTAATTACGATTCTTTGAACTTCACTTGTTCCTTCATAGATCTGAGTGATTTTTGCATCTCGCATTAATCTTTCCACATGGTATTCTTTTACAAATCCGTATCCGCCATGTATTTGAACCGCTTCAGTTGCCGTCCACATCGCTGTTTCGCTGCTGAATACTTTTGCCATAGAGCTGCTTGTTGCATAGTCTATTTGGTTGTCCTTTTCCCATGCTGCTTTCAAGCAAAGCAATCTAGATGATTCTATTCGTGTAGCCATATCTGCCAGTTTGAATTGAATGATTTGATGATTCATGATTTCTGTTCCAAATGCTTTTCTTTGTTTACTGTAAGCGAGTGATAATTCATATGCACCACTTGCTATGCCTAATGCCTGAGAGGCGATACCGATTCTTCCTCCAGCTAATGTTTTCATGGCAAATTTGAAGCCAAATCCATCTTCACCAATTCTATTTTCTTTCGGAACTTTTACATCATTGAATAAAATAGAATGGGTATCACTTCCTCTAATGCCTAATTTATTTTCTTTAGCACCAACAACAACACCCGGCCAATTTTTTTCTACAATAAATACATTGATGCCTTTACTTCCTTTGCTTACATCTGTTTGCGCAATGACAATATACACACTAGCACTGTTACCGTTAGTAATCCAGTTCTTTGTGCCGTTCAATAAATAAAAATCTCCTTTGTCTTCTGCGGTTGTTTGTTGTGAAGTCGCATCGCTACCGGCTTCTGGCTCGCTCAATAAAAATGCGCCGATATATAATTCGCCATCTTTTTTCCCTTGTGCTAATGGCGTCAGATATTTTTGCTTTTGTGCTTCATTGGCATATTCCTGTAAGCCATAACAAACCAAACTGTTGTTTACACTCATACATACACTAACACTTGCATCAACTTTGCTTATTTCTTCCATTGCCAAAACATAGCTAATCGTATCCATGCCACTTCCGCCATATTCCGGCTTTACCATCATGCCCATGAATCCAAGATCGGCAAGTTTTTCAATTTGTTCTTTTGGGAATTTTTGAAGTTCATCACGTTCAATGACGCCAGGCAAACATTCGTTTTGCGCAAAATCACGAGCAGCTTTTTGAATCATCAGGTGCTCTTCGGAAAGTTGGAAATGCATAAGCTGTTTTTATTTGTCACAAAAGTAAGGGTTGTTCATATAGATTGAATATATAGATGTCAACAATTATACCCCAATCCTTTGAAGTTTAATTATCTTTACTTTATATCGGTTTTGTCGATTGTTTTCTCCTATTAATCAACGATTCAATAAATAATTTTGAATACTGCTCGTCAAAATTTTAAAATTCAGAAATACATTGCTGGTATTTCCATTGTGCTCTTTTTTGTAAAGCTAGCTGCATGGTATATTACGCATTCTGTAGCTATTCTCACAGATGCGCTGGAGAGTATTGTGAATGTCGTTGCTGGATTAATAGGGTTATATAGTTTGTATGTTTCAGGCAAGCCCAAGGATTCTGATCATCCCTATGGTCATGGGAAGGTAGAGTTCATTTCTGCGGCTATTGAAGGACTGTTAATTGGGATTGCCGGTGTTTTGGTTATAAAAGAAGCTGTTTTAAATTTATATCATCCACATGAAATTCATCGTATAGATTATGGGATTTATCTGGTTGTATTCACAGCAGTTGTAAATTATATTGCTGGAAGTGTTTGTATAAAACAAGGAAAAAAGAATAATTCTCTTGCTTTAATTGCGAGTGGCAAGCATCTTATTGCAGATACCTATACTACATTAGGTTTTGCGTTGGGGCTAGTCCTTCTTTTTTTTAGCCACATCGTTTGGATAGATAGTGTTGTGGCAATTGTTTTCGCATTTATGATTTTATATACTGGGTATAAAATTGTAAGGTCATCAGTAGCAGGTATCATGGATGAAGCCGATGAGGAGTTGATTGAAAAACTAGTGATTGTATTAAATGAGCATAGAAAGGAAAATTGGGTTGATTTACACAATCTTCGTATCATAAAATATGGCTCCAAAATTCATTTGGATTGCCATCTTACCGTGCCTTGGTTTTTAAATGTACACGAAGCGCATAAAGAAATTGATGCCTTGTCATTATTGGTAAGTACACATTTTGGAAATACTGTGGAGCTCTTTGTTCATTCCGATGGCTGTCTTGATTTTTCCTGTGCTATTTGTGATAAGAAAGATTGCAAAGAAAGACAGCATCCATTTGAACGTAAAATTGAATGGTCAATCGAGAATATTTCCACAGATAAAAAACACCAATTAAGCACTAAATAGTCTGGCTACACCAAATGCAGCTCCAGCGGCTAAAGCTCCAATTATCATTACTCTTAATGCTCCTATCCATGGATTTATTCCAGTGATTTTGCTTTTAAAGAATCCAAAAATGAATAAACACAATAAGGTTGCCACTATAGAGTATTGAAGGGCTTCTGTTGTAGTATCAATAAAAAAATAAGGACTTAAAGGGATGATGCCTCCAGCAATGTAAGAGAGGCCAATATTTAAGGCGCTTTTTGTAGCACGTTTAGGATTTGGTTTTTCTAGTCCCAATTCATATTTCATCATGAATTCAACCCATCTGTCTTTGTCCTGAGAAATTTCTGCTGTTGCTTTGTCTTGTATTTCTTTGCTCAATCCAATGTTGGCAAAAAACTCTTTCGTTTCTTCAATTTCTTTATGGCGTAAATTTTCTACTTCGTCGTATTCTCTTTTGACTTCACTCGAATAATGGTCTTGTTCTGTTTTTCCTGCCAGATAGCCTCCAAGGCCCATCGCGATACTTCCCGCAGCAATTTCTGCAATGCCTGCTATTAAAATGATATTGCTGTGGTCTACTGCACCACTAAGTCCTGCAGCTAATGCAAACGGTACAGTAAGTCCGTCACTCATTCCAATTACAATGTCTCTTAAAAGTTCAGAGCTTTGAAGGTGATTCTCTAAATGGTCGTGATGCAAGTGCGTGTCCATGTTTATTTATTTAAGGATTGCAAACTTTTTCCAATGATAGCAACGGCTTCTCTTATTTCTGTTTCATTGATTAACAGTGGAGGTGCGAATCTGATTTTATCTCCGTGGGTTGGTTTTGCGAGTAATCCATTTTCTTTTAATTCAAGACACAAGTCCCAGGCAGCTTCTTTATTTTCATGTTCAATGATGATAGCATTAAGTAACCCACGTCCACGAATACACGAAATGAAAGGGGAGTTTAATTTTTGTAATTCTTCTCTTAAAAGTTGGCCCATTTTTTCGGCATTCTCAGCCATTTTTTCCTCTTTTAATACTTGTAATGCGGTCATGGCTACCTTGCATGCTAATGGGTTGCCACCATAAGTACTTCCATGTTCTCCAGGTTTAATAGTCAGCATGATTTCGTCATTCGCTAATACCGCACTAATTGGTAAAGTGCCGCCACTTAAAGCTTTTCCCAGAATAAGGATATCAGGTTTCACTTCTTCATGATCACAGGCCAGCATTCGTCCTGTTCGTGCCAGGCCGGTTTGGATTTCATCCGCAATCATCAAGACATTATATTTCGTACATAGATTTCTGATACCGGAAATATAGCCTTCATCAGGAACGACAACACCTGCTTCTCCTTGGATGGGTTCAAACATGAATGCTGCAATAGTAGTATCCTGAAATGCTTTTTCCAATGCCAACAAATCATTGTAGGGTACAATTTCAAATCCGGGCATAAACGGTCCGAAATCTTTATAGCTGCTGGGATCAGTAGATGAAGAAATAGCAGCCATCGTTCTTCCCCAGAAATTTCCTTCTGCAAAAAGAATTTTAGCTTTATTTTTTTCAATTCCCTTTACAGCGTAGCCCCATCTTCTTGCCAATTTAATGGCAGTCTCACCGCCTTCAACGCCTGTGTTCATCGGCAATACTTTGTCGTAGCCAAAATACTCAGTGATATATTTTTCATATTCACCCAATAAATTATTGTGAAAGGCACGAGAGGTTAATGTTAGAATGGAAGCTTGTGATATTAAGGATTCAATTATTTTCGGATGGCAATGCCCCTGGTTTACTGCGGAGTAGCCACTCAGGAAATCGAAATATTTTTTATTGTCAATATCCCAAACATAAACACCCAACCCTTTTTTTAAAACTACAGGAAGTGGATGGTAATTGTGTGCGCCATATTTTTCTTCTAAGGAAAGATAATACTGAGAAGATTCGGAAACAATGCTATCGTGCATAAAAATTAATTAATTTAAATTTAAAAAGGAGAATTAATAAATAGGGAAATTTCCCCCGTATAGGCGAGGGGATAATATTACATTAACCTCGATGATTGAGTAAATCGAGATTGCTGAAAAGAAAAAGTGTTATGGTTGATGTTGTTTTGATAAGCAAATGTAAATACTTAAACCCATTTATGAAAGTAAGTTTCGGGTAAATTTATTTCGCGTTTCACATTATTTTCAAAAATTCCAAAAACAGTACTGCCACTTCCACTCATTGATGCATAAATCGCACCATTATGGTATAGATAATTCTTTAATTCGCTTATTGCTGGGTAGCTTTTGAAAACGGGCTCTTCAAAATCATTAGTGATGAATTCTTTCCAGTTGAGAATAGGCTCTTTGATAGCTTGAGCTAGTTCGATTGAAGGAACTTTCAATGTAAGTTCTTTAAAAGCCCAGGCGGTATTGATATGGATATTGGGGTTAACGATAAGGATGCTATATTCAGCAAGATTTAGGGATATTGGATGAAGTAATTCACCTCTTCCAGTGGCATAGGATGGTGTGTTGCAAATGAAAAAAGGACAATCGCTTCCTAAAGTCAACGCGTATTCGATAAGCTTGTTTGCAGATAAATTTAAATCGAATTTTTCATTTAATAGTTTAAGTGTAAATGCGCCATCAGCAGATCCTCCACCCAAACCTGCACCCATAGGAATGTTTTTATGTAAATGTAATTTGATGGGGGGCAAATAAGGATAATCTTTTTTTATTAATTGGTAAGCTTTAATACAAAGATTGTTTGTTGTTTCGCCATCAACAGTTAATCCTGAAGAAGAGAAGGTTATTTCATTTCCATCGTAAGGGGAAGAAATGATTTCAACGATGTCTTTTATGTTGATTGGATAAAAAATGGTTTGGAGGTCATGGTACCCGTCTGGTCTTTTGCCTGTGATTTGCAGACCGATATTTATTTTACCATTGGGAAAGTGAACCATGTAGAAATTTGGATATTAATAGTTGAAGTTGTGCAGGTATAATTTACTTCTTCGATTCTCTTCTTTTTAATTCGTCTCTTATTTCAATCGCCTTAATATAATCTTCGTGTTGTAATACATCATTTAGAAGATCGGTTAGTTCATTAGTGCTCAAAGTTTTCAGCTCATCTCTTTCCTGTTTTGATTCTGGAGTGGCAGAGCTTATTGCTAATGTTTTTGTCTGACTGCTTTCTGAATCAATCAGGTGTCCGGCTTTAACCAGAATATTTTCGTAAGTATAAATAGGACAACCAAATCTAACGGCCATGGCTAATGCATCTGATGTTCTGGAGTCTATTTCTACGGTATCATTTGAAGAGGTGCAAACTAGTTTCGAGAAAAAAACACCTTCTTGAAGATCGGTAATAATAACTTCGTTTAAGTCGATATTGAATGCCAGCATAAAATTTTTCATGAGGTCATGGGTCAACGGTCTTGAAAGATTCATCCTCTCCAAAGCAACAGCGATTGCCTGAGCTTCGGTCCCTCCAATTACGATAGGGATTCTTCTCAACCCATTTATCTCTCCAAGCACTACAGCATAAGAATGTGTTTGTGTAATACTGTGAGATAAGGCAACGATTTCTAATTCGATTTTTTTCATCAGTGAATAAAATATTTGACTTAACCGTACAAATATAAAAAAATAAGCCTTTCCATTGTTCAAGAAAGGCTTTTAATTATTATGAACTTAATCATTTCAAGAAATGTCTTTAAGTTTCTTTATTGCGGCAGTAATTTTAGGGACTACTTCAAAAGCATCACCCACTATGCCATAATCTGCAGCTTTAAAGAAAGGGGCTTCAGGATCTTTATTGATAACCACAATAGTTTTACTTCTGTTTACGCCCGCTAAATGCTGGATGGCACCGGAAATGCCAATAGCGATGTATAGATTTGGAGCTATCGCAAGCCCTGTTTGACCAACATGTTCGTGGTGCGGTCTCCAATGGATATCGGCAACTGGTCTGCTACATGCAGTGGCAGCCCCAAGTGCGGTAGCCAAATCTGTAACTAAACCCCAGTTTTCAGGGCCTTTTAATCCTCTTCCTCCACTTACTACGATGTCTGCTTCTCCAAGTGGGATTTCTCCTGTTATTTTATGACTTGCCGTCACTTCAATTTTAGAGGGAGGAACATTGGCAGCCATCGGTACAATTTCAGCAATTCCATCACTCTTAATAATGTTGAAGGAATTAGGATTGAGTGAAATGATTTTCTTGGCAGTTAATATAGATACCTGCGCAAAAGCTTTCCCACTGAAAACACTCTTTTTTATAACAAATCCATTGCTTGTTTCAGGAAGTGCAATGGCTCCTGACACAAGTCCTGCTTTCAACCGAACGCTTAGTCTTGGGGCGATGGCTTTAGCTGAAGTGTTGTTTGAAAAAATGATGACTGTTGCTCCGATAGTTTCAATCGCATCTTCGATAATTTTAGTATAAACCTGCGCATCAAAGTTTTTTATAGTGGCATCTTCAATGTAATGCACTTTTGTTATGCCATAACTTCCTAAGTTAGTTAAATCGTCTTGCGTTTTCCCTATTACGATTGCTTCTGCAGCAATGCCCATTGATATTGCTATTTGCGCACCATAACTGGCGGCTTCAAAGGAAGATTTTTTGATGATTCCTTCGGCTTGGTCTATGAAAATTAGTACACTCATTTGATTAGTTGATGTTTTGTAAATGAACTGTTTTTGATGTTGTATTAAATCCTATATTGATTTCGACTCTTCATGAAGTAACCTCACTAGTTCTTCTGGGTTGTCTGGCGAAATTAATTTTACCCCTGATTTTGCAGGAGGAAGATCAAAACTAACGATAGCCGTAAGGGGTTCGCATTCAATAGGCTCAAGTACTTTTAATGGTTTTGTTCTTGCTCCCATAATCCCTTTCATATTCGGTATTCTTTGTTCTGCCATTCCTTTTTGACAACTTATAATCAACGGCATAGAAACTTTGTTCGTTTCTTCGCCACCTTCTATTTCTCTTGTTACAATGGAGAAAGATCCTTCGGTGTCTAATTTTATAGCATGAGAAATAAACGGCAGATCCAATATTTCGGCAACCATTCCTCCAATCGAAGAGCCATTATAATCGATGGTTTCTTTTCCAGTAAGAATAAGATCATATGCGCCTTCCTTTGCCACTTGTGCAATTTGTGCTGCGACAAAAAAACTATCAGCAATTTCCGAATTAATTCTAATAGCTTCATCACCACCAAGGGCTAAAGCTTTTCTAATGATGGGCTCACTGTCGGCTGATCCAACATTAATGAGATGCAATACAATGGAAGGGTCTTTTTCTTTAAGCTCAATGGCTCTTACTAATGCATACCATTCGTCATAAGGATTGATAATCCATTGTACACCATCTGTAGCAAATTTCGTATTGTTCTCCGCGAAAGCTATTTTTGCAGTGGTATCGGGTGTTTTGCTGATGCAAATCAATATCTTCATAAAATTGATGGTTGGTTTATTTGTTGCTATTGCAAAAAAAAATGCGTTTTATAGGCTGCAAATATACTCCCTTGAGACGTTTAAAAAAAGAATGAAATGAGTCGGATTGAAAAAATTATTGAAATGATAGCTGCCTCAGGGAAAGACAGCTTTTTGCAGCACGCATTGGCTTTAGAGTACATTAAGATTGGAAATAAAGAGGATGCCTTGAAGCAATTTACAGGGTTATTAACTGAAAATCCAACTTATGTGGGGTCTTATTATCACCTAGGAAAACTGTATGAGTCTTTGGGAAATGTTGAAAATGCAATTGTTACCTATGAACATGGTATGATAGAAGCGAAAAAATCTGGTGACCAGCATGCTTATAATGAATTGATGGGGGCGAAGGAGGAGTTGGAGTAATTAGTTGAATGGTTGGTTAGTTGGTTGGTTCGGAGAATTGGTTGGAAGATGGTTGAAAGATGGTTGAAAGATAGTTGAAAGGTTGATTCGTTTGTTTTAAATTTCGAATCTTTGCTCCCTTGCGAGCTTTGCGTGAAAAGATATTGGAAGATTGTATCAATGAGTCATTTGTAATCGTATATGCGTTAACGTATGGGAATAAAAAATAAAAGAAAGTATGAGTTTAATAACACAATTTAATGCTTACATAAATGAACAGCATCTCTTTGAAAAAAAGGATAAGCTTCTGCTGGCGGTAAGTGGCGGTGTGGATTCTGTCGTTCTCTGTGAGTTGTGTTCTCAAAGCGGTTATGATTTTGTTATTGCTCATTGCAATTTTCAATTAAGAGGAAAGGAAAGTAATGAGGATGAAATCTTTGTACAATCTTTGGCTCACAAATATAATGTTGATATAAAATCTACTCGGTATGATACAGTAGATTATGCTAAAAAAAATAAACTTAATATTCAGATAGCTGCTCGTGAATTGCGCTATGATTTTTTTAATAAAATATTGGCTGAGGATAACAGCATAAAACATATTATTACCGCCCATCATGCCAATGATAATGCAGAAACAGTTTTGATGAATTTTCTAAAAGGCACTGGTATTAATGGTTTGCAAGGTATTTTGCCAAAAGATGCCGGTATCGGTGGAAAAGTGGTAAGGCCTTTATTGTTTGCCAAAAAAGACATGTTGATAGCATTAGCAAATGAGCAAAAGCTTCAATGGAGAGAAGATCAATCTAATGAAACTAATAAATACACGCGCAATTATTTTCGAAATGACTGGATGCCTTCGATTGAAAAAATAATACCTCAATTGGAAGATAATCTGTTGGAAAATATACAAAGGTTTAAGGAAGTCAATCTGTTGTACGAATCTGCTGTTGAAACAATATTGAAAAAACTGGTAGAGAAAAAAGGAAAAGAATTACATATCCCAGTTTTGAAATTACTTAAAACTCCGGCATTGTCAACTGTGTTGTATGAGTTATTGAAATCTTATTCTTTCTCTTCACAACAGATTCCAGAAGTGATAAAATTATTACAGGCCGAATCTGGGAAGTATATCTCCTCTGCAACGCATCGGCTTATTAAAAATAGACAATGGGTGATTTTATCTCCTTTGCAGGATAAACTTTCCAATCATTTTATTGTAGAGCAAAACGAGAAGGAGATTCATTTTGATGACATGAAAATCTCCATTCAACAATCGGAACCACCATTCAATATTAATAAGGATCAGTATTGTGCTCAAATTGATACCAGTGCGGTTTCGTTTCCATTAATCTTACGGAAATGGAAACAAGGGGATTATTTTTATCCGTTGGGCATGGATAAAAAGAAAAAGCTAAGTCGTTTTTTTATTGATAATAAATTGTCCCTTCTTGAAAAAGAAAATTGCTGGGTATTGGAATCAAATAAAAAAATAATCTGGGTAGTAGGACAAAGAATGGATAATCGTTGTAAAATAAATTCTTCCACTAAACTTGCCATTGTGTTCACCTTATCCTCTTCCAAATAAACTTGGATGTTTAAGCTCTTCAACAATTCCATTTAGCATTTCCGGGTTATCTACAGCGATAAGAACAAGGGTGAAAACTAAACCGTAAACAGCTCCCCATAAATGTGCATCGTGGTTGATATTATCTTGTCCGCGGTTTCCCATGTAAATACAATAAGCAATAAATAATACCGCATAAACTGCAGCAGAAATCTTTATGGCGCCATATAAATAAATTGAACTCCAAGGGCTGAATAGAATTGTAGCAAAAACCACTGCTGATACTGCTCCAGATGCACCGAGGGATTTGTATCCGTAACTGTCTTTGTATTTAAAATAGCATGACAGATCAGAAATAATTATGGAGCTAAAGTATAAGCCCAGATAAGCAATTGTGCCACCAAGAGCATATCCTTTTAAAATTAATTCCAGGTTCCTTCCGAAAAAATAAAGGGTGAACATGTTGAAGAAAAGATGGGCCATATCGGCATGTAAAAATCCGGAGGTTACAAAGCGATAATACTCCTTATTTCTTTTTACATAATACGGCCACATGATGGTTTTGTTCATCAGAGATTTATCGCCGGAGCTGATGAAAAAAAAGATCACATTAGTTGCAATCAGCAGAATGGTTATTGGAGTGGAGGAGTAGTTCATTTGTTATTTTGTTATATTACTTTTTATGGAGCGCTATTTTGTTTTCAATAGATTAGTATTTACACAATCAAATTATTGTCACAAAGGTTTTTGCCACGAAGGCGCTAAGTCGCAAAGATTCACAAAGGTTTTTTGCCACGAAGATTCGAAATTCAAAACTAATCAACCAATATCTTTTCAGGCAAAGCTCGCAAGGGAGCAAAGATTCGAAATCTAAAACGAACTAATCAACCATTCAACCATCTTTCAACTAATTCACTGAACCAATCAACTAATCAACCATCATTCAACTAATTCACTGAACCAATCAACCAATCAATCACTGGTGATGATATTTTTCAT
>CALQJH020000007.1 GCA_943330835.2 Candidatus Kuenenia stuttgartensis | reverse complement strand
GCTGCAGCACTCATAATAAAATAACCATGTGCCACTTGTTCCTCAAACATGGTTTCATTAAAATCCGTATTAATCATATGCGCATAAAAATGATCTCCACTTAAATCTGCAAAACGACTGATATCTTCTGACGTAATTAATCTTTTTTCAGTAACAAGCTGATCGGCGATATTTAATTCCTCAAAATATTTTTTAAACGGATGAATATCGCTAATATTCCCTTTTGCATAAGGTTGATAAACGTTACTAATTGCCGTTATCATTGATGGAGACCCTTGTATAGCCGTACGTTGTAAGTAATGTTTAATGCCCCTTAATCCTCCCATCTCTTCTCCGCCTCCCGCTCTTCCCGGACCACCATGTACCAATAACGGTAATGGAGAGCCGTGACCAGTACTTTCTTTCGCACACTCATTATTAAGCACTAATATTCTACCATGGTGACTAGCCGTACCTAAAACGTATTCCCTTGCAATGGAAGCATTATTGGTCACAATAGAAGAGCATAAACTTCCCTTTCCTTTTTTACTTAATTCAATGGCTTCCTCTGTATTCTTATAGGGCATGATTGTGCTCACCGGCCCAAAGGCTTCTATGTTATGAGATACTTCAAATTCAAACGGCTTTTTATTCAGTAATAATATCGGACTTAAAAAAGCGCCGATGTTGGCATCTGCATCTACTACGTTCACGTTATCTAATGATCCATAAATGAGTTCCGAACCAGTCAATAATTTTTGCACTTGATTTCTGACTTCATCACGCTGATCATTACCCGCTAATGAACCCATTCTTACTTTTTCATTGCTCGGATTTCCAATAACAGTTTTATCTAGCTCTGCCGCAATTGCTTTCCATATATCTTCCATTTTATTTTCCGGAACAAAAACTCTCCGAACGGCGGTACATTTTTGACCGGCTTTTACTATCATTTCCTTTTTGACTTCTTTGATAAAAATCCCCCATTCTGCATCACCCGGATTAACATCATCACCTAATACCATACAATTAAGTGAATCCGCTTCCATATTAAAAGGGACATTCTCTTTTAATATATTTGCGTGTGATTTTAATTTCAAACCTGTTTCAGCCGATCCCGTAAAGGTTACCACATCCTGTGATGAAACATAATTGAGGATATCTCCGGCACTACCACAAATCAATTGTAAGGCTCCGTTGGGTAATATTCCCGAAGCAATAATTTCTTTCACGACAGCTTCGGTAAGATAGGAGGTTACGGTAGCAGGTTTTACTATAGCGGGTACACCTGACAGTAAGTTTACTGCAATTTTTTCCAGCATACCCCAAACCGGAAAGTTGTAAGCATTGATATGAACGGCAACACCTTCCTTTGGAACCAAAATATGATGACCCATAAAAGTGTTTTGTTTGCTTAATGCAATAGGATCGCCATCTAATACAAATGGCTCATCTGGTAATTTTCTTCGTAAAGAGGCGTTAGAAAATAAATTTCCAATCCCTCCTTCAATATCAATCCAGCTATCTATTCTTGTTGCGCCTGATTGCGCACTTATGGCATAAAACCTTTCTTTTCTTTCCAGCAGATACAGGGCTAATGCTCTCAACATCCTGCCTCTTTCCTGAAAAGTCATTTTTCTCAGCAAAGGATTTCCAACGTTTCTCGCATATTTTAAAATAGAATCGAAGTCTATACCTTTTGTTGTAGCAGCTGCAATTGGATTGCCATTTAAAGCATTATACAACAGCTGTCCTTCTCCATCACCCTCTACCCATTTTCCCTGAATAAAATTTCCCAGTTTTATCATATAATCTATTTGATGTAAAAGTTATTTTTCGAGTTATTACAATTGTAACAACTACTTCGTATGGTTTACGGTTGGCAAGATAAAACTATTATCTAAAAAAGAGGAGGAGTAACCTTTTGCTGTAAAATGGAATTATGGGAATTCCAGTGGCATTTTCTATTGATTTTTTTAGCCATGAAGAGAATATGCGATTATGCAATATTGCAATATTACGAATACGCATAGCATATCTGTAGAAATAGACTATTCGGCTATTCTTGCATCAACTTCTTTGCAAAGATTGTTAAAGATGTCATCAATTGAACCTTCGCCTTTTATCAAAGTGACTTTATCAAATTGTCTGTAATAATCAGCCACTGCGGTAGTTTTTTTGTGATATTCTGCAATGCGTGCTCTTATAATATTTTCATTGGTATCATCGCTTCTTCCACTGGTTTCGCCTCGTTTCACCAATCTTGTTACCAATTCTTCTTCACTCACTTCAAGCGCCAGCATAACGGCTATCGGTGAATTTTTGAGTTCTAATAATTTATCCAAAGCTTCGGCCTGTGCTGCGGTTCGTGGAAAGCCATCAAACAAAAACCCTTTAGCCATTTCATTCTGGTCGATAGAAGAACTAATCATTCCGATCACCACTTCATCCGGAACAAGCTCCCCTTTATCCATTACTTTTTTTGCCTCTAGACCCAATGCCGTTTGACGAGAAATCTCAGAACGAAGTAAATCGCCTGTACTAAGATGCTTCAAGCCATATTTAGCAATAAGCTTCTCGCTTTGAGTACCTTTCCCACTGCCTGGAGGACCAAAAAGAATTAAATTAAACATGTCACCTAAAAATATTATGATTCAAAATATCGAGCTAAGAAAAAATCCGGTCGATTGTTAAGACATTAACAATATCGAGCAAAGATAGGACTCCCATCTTAATCTTGTATTATTTGCACCATTTTTTATAAAATTCAATAAATAATCCATCAAACACCCCTTTTAATTAGAATTATATCATCAAACCACCTTCAAAAATGAGGGGAATAGACCGTGCTATTGAATAAAAATTATCTTTAATCGAATCTGTCGTCTAATTTTTGTTTTGCGCACACGATACAATACTTTTGCACTTACAGAATAGTTAAAAAAATGATGTCGGGAAATCACAGATTTAGTCAACTTGCCGAAACCTTAATTGGATCGGAAATTGTAAAACTTGGCGGATTGATTAAAGAAAAAATCAAGGCCGGAGAAAAGATATATAATTACACCATCGGAGATTTTGATTCCTCTCAATTTCCTATTCCAGTTGAGTTGAAAAATGAAATCATCGCTGCTTATAATGAAGGATACACCACTTATCCAGCCGCTGAGGGAGAATTAGAATTGAGAAATGCTATTGCGGCTTTTATTGAAAAGAACGAGGGCCTTAAATATTCAACTGCTGAGATCTTAGTTTCAAATGGAGGTCGCCCAATTATTTATGCCATTTTCAGAAGCCTCTTAGATAAAGGGGACAAAGTTATTTATCCGGTACCAAGCTGGAACAACAACCATTACACACATTTTAATGAAGGGGTTCACGTTCAGATTGAGGCATCAAGAGAGAAGAACTTTATGCCAACGGCTGATCAGATTCGCCCTCATGTAAAAGGCGCTACATTATTAGCCTTATGTTCTCCCTTGAATCCTACAGGAACTGTTTTTGCTAAAGAAGCATTAGAAGCGATTTGTGATTTGGTCATTGCTGAAAATGAAAGCAGACCAGACGGAGCAAAAAAACTATTTGTCATGTTTGATCAAATTTATTGGACGCTGACTTTTGGTGATACGATACATTATAATCCAGTTTCACTAAGACCAAAAATGAAAGACTATACTGTTTTTGTTGATGGTATTAGTAAAGCATTTGCTGCAACAGGCGTAAGGGTGGGCTGGTCAATGGGGCCGGAAAGTTTAATCGCAAAAATGAAAGCCATCAATAGCCATGTCGGTTCATGGGCTCCAATGGCTGAACAGAAAGCTGTAGCAAGGTTTTTAGTCAATGAATCTGCGGTACAGCAGTATTTTAATCATTTTAAAAATGAAGTTCATTTTCGACTTATTCATTTGTACAATGGCTTTATTAAACTTAAAGAAGAAGGGTTTCCGGTAGACGCGATTGTGCCTCAAGCTGCCATTTATCTTACCGTACAGCTTAATCTTGTTGGTAAAAAAACCGCAGATGGAAACAGTATTTCTAACCAGGAAGAGGTGACAGATTATATTCTTAATAAAGCAAAATTAGCCCTAGTGCCATTTGGTTTTTTTGGAGCTGATAAAGAAAGTAGTTGGTACAGAATTAGCGTTGGATGTTGTAAAAAAGAAGAAATTGAAGACGTTATTAATAGTTTGAGTATAGCTTTGCAGGAATTAAAGTAAGGATTAGTTTTTGTTACTTAGAAATGTAAATGGCTTTTCTTTTTTGCTTCTTATGAGCTTTTTAATCTCAACTGAAGAACTCGTTATTTTATAGCTGTTCAAATCAATCAATTCGTGTGCAGTAACAAAATTATCAATTCGTTCCACTTCAAATAAAAATTCATTCAGCCAATTCATCTCCTGCTCTATCGATTGTGGAGTCATGAGTTCCTGCTTAAATAAAACCAGCAAATCACGGTTGGATGTTTTCATAATATTATTTCGCTTATTTGTATCCTACCATTCCATGTTCATTTGGGCAACCACAGAATATTTTTTTGGATGAAGAGCATCCAACAATAAACAAACAAAGGGCTATGGCAAGGATTGATATTAATTTTATTACGTGTTTCATAAGTTTCAAGTTACAATTTAAACTAATTTTACGCGAAATTATTGTGTTTTTTCTTGAAAAGTTTCCAAAATAATATAAATCAGTTTTTTTTTAAAAGAATTTTAATTGCCCCACTCGACTGGGGCTTGGGACATGCAACGCGCTGTATTCCAATAATTAAAGAGCTCCAACGACGTCAAATAGAAGTGATCATTGCTGCAGAAGGGGCTATCGCGACTTTATTGCAAAGGGAGTTTCCGGAAATTAAAATCATACCCTTAAAAGGATATAACATCAGCTATGGCAAAAGGAAAAACCTGTTCTTACTAAAAATAATCTCCCAACTTCCTAAAATATGGAAGGCGATACAATACGAAAAATATTGGCTGAACGACATGATTGCCTTGCATAAAATTGAAGCCGTAATCAGTGATAACAGACTTGGTTTTTGTTCAAAGAAAGTCCCCTCTTTTTTTATTACACATCAATTGCAAATTAAATCCGGTTCCTTTTTTTTAGATAAAATCATCAGACACTTTAATTATTATTTTATCAATCAATTTGATGAATGCTGGATCCCAGATGTAGAATCTGCTGATAATTATGCCGGTACACTATCTCATCCAGAAGTGTTTCCAAAAATACCCGTCAAATATATTGGACCATTATCTAGGTTTAAAAAATTGACGCAGGAAAAAAAATATAAAATCGCCATTGTCCTTTCCGGCCCTGAACCACAAAGAACCATTTTTGAAAATAAAATCATTAATCAACTCAAAGATGTAAATGTTTCCACTGTTATAGTTCGTGGATTGCCTAATGAAATACAACAGCTTTCCTTAACCAATCAACAAGTCATTCTTCATAATTATTTGGATGCAGTTGAACTTTCGGATCTGATGCAACAATCAGAAATAGTAATTGCCCGTTCAGGATATTCTACCATTATGGATTTAGTGGCGATTGGTCAACAGGCAGTTCTGGTTCCAACGCCCGGACAAACGGAGCAAGAGTATTTAGCAAAATATTTGTCAGAAAAGGGCTTATTCAAAACAATGAACCAATCAGACTTTGAGTTGAAAAATATTATCAAGGATTTGTAAAACTTAGAGAGACAACAATCTCTTCAAATTACTTAATGCTTTTTTAAAATCAATAGCTAAACAAATAAAGTGCAATGCAATTTTGTTAGCTGCATAATATTTTCTTACAAATATTTTCATTGATCCATAAAAATGTTTGCTGTATTCCGAACTTTTCTTTTCTGTGCTTTCTCCTTTAAAATGTGTAATTGTTGTATCTGCAAAATAATAATTTTTAAATCCTGCTTTTATGATCCTGCAACTCAAGTCAATGTCTTCTCCATACATAAAATAACTTTCATCAAAGCCCTTCACTTTGTTTAATACAGCTTTTGACAACAGCATAAAAGCACCAGAGAGCACCTCAATGGGATGGTTTTCCTTTTCAGACAAATGTCCTTCATAATATTTGGCAAATCTATTTGATGTTGGAAATAACTTATGCAATCCCATCATTTTATAAAGAGAAGTCATCGGATGAGGAAAACCTCTTTTACTTTCTTTTAAAAATTTTCCTTGTCCATCAACCATTCGAACACCTAGAGCACCACAATCAAGATGAGTTGAAAAAAAGCTAAGACATTTTTCAAAACAATCAGGTGGAACAATCGTATCGGGATTTAAAAATAAAATATAATCACCTGAAACTTCTGGTAAAACACTATTGTTGGCTTTTGCGAAACCAACATTTTTTTCATTCCATTTAAAATGTACAGAAGAGAATTTGTTTTTAAAAAACACGTCACTTCCATCTGTAGAAGCATTATCAATCACAAAAATTTCCGCATCAATATTTTTACAGGCTTGCGCTACAGCTTGCAAACAGTTTTCCAGCAGCTGCTTAACATTGAAATTGACAATGACGATGGAAAGTTTCAAAATGGATCATTAGTTAACTGTAAAAGTAAATAATCCTGAATCAAATATTATTTTTTAACGAAAAGCTTGCAAGGAGAGAAATTTAAAATTCAAAAGTCAAAATTGAAAAAACAACCATTAAATCTTAAAACATTGATGGCAACCAATCAACTAGTTAACTTTTTTGCCACAAAGGCACGAAGACACAAAGGGAAATCAACCAATCAACTAGTTAACTATTCAACCATTAAACTTTTTTGCCACAAAGGCAGGAAGACACAAAGGGAAATCAACCAATCAACCAACCAAACCCAAATCATTATCTTTGCGCCATGTATAAAAGTACGCTGTTCAATGCCATACAAGCTGCTGCTGTACAATTGCGGCATTATTTTAATGGTGATTTTGAGATTACCAACAAAGAAGGGATTAATAATTTAGTGACAGAAGCGGACCATGCTTCTGAAAAGGCCATTATTGAAGTGATTCAACTGGCTCATCCCGATCACTTTATTTTAAGTGAAGAAACAGGAGAAATAAAATCAAATAGCGAATTCAAATGGATTATAGATCCGATTGATGGAACAGTGAATTTTGCCAATGGTATTCCGCTTTGTTGTATTTCAATAGGATTGGAAAAAGAAGGTCAGATGATTTTAGGTGCAGTTTATAATCCTTTTATGAATGAATTATTTTTTGCACAAAAAGGGTATGGTGCTTATTTGAACGAAAAGAAAATTCAGGTTAGCGATAAATCCGAAGTAATAAAAAGTTGTCTGGTAACGGGTTTTCCTTACACTTATTTGGATACACCTAATGGCCCATTACAAGTTTTTGAGAAATTAATACGCCAGGGGATTCCGGTTAGACGATTAGGAAGTGCAGCTATAGATTTGTGTTGGGTTGCAGCAGGTCGCTTCGATGGTTTTTATGAACATAAATTGCAAGCATGGGATAGTGCTGCAGGATTTCTGATGGTGGAAGAGGCAGGAGGAAAAGTAACTGATTTCGAAGGGAATTATTATTCGCCTTATCAACCGCATATTTTAGCTACTAACGGAAAAATTCATGATGAACTATTGGATTACGTCAAAGGAGAAAAATAACATTCAACATTAAAAATAGAAAAATGGATCAAAGAACAGAAATCGCATCACTCGGAGAATTTGGATTGATAGAACATTTAACCAAAAATATTGAAATCAATAATGCATCAACGTTGCTTGGCGTTGGTGATGATGCAGCGGTAATAGATCACTTTGGCAGACAAACCGTCTTGTCTACAGACTTGTTGATAGAAGGGATTCACTTCGATTTGAGCTATACTCCCTTAAAGCATTTAGGTTACAAATCGGTTGTTGTAAACCTGAGTGATATTTATGCGATGAACGCTATTCCCACACAAATTTTATTGAGCATTGGTTTTAGCAACAGGTATAGTTTGGAAGCGCTCGATGAATTTTACGCAGGTGTGTATGCTGCTTGCGAAACATACAAAGTTGATTTGATTGGTGGCGATACCAGCTCCTCTCAAAAAGGATTCATCATTAGTGTAACAGCTATTGGAGAAGTCGCTCCGGACAGTTTTGTAAAAAGAAGCGGTGCTCAGGAAAATGATTTGATTTGTGTGAGCGGAGAATTGGGCAGCGCATTTTTAGGATTGACCTTATTGGAAAGAGAGAAAAAAATATTCGAAGAAACAGGCGCACAGCCCGATTTAGAAGGACAGGCACATATCGTTAGAAGGTTATTAAAACCGGAAGCAAGAAAAGACATTATTGAATATTTTACAGAAGCTGAAATTTTACCATCAAGCATGATAGATTTGAGTGATGGCTTAAGCAGCGATCTTCTGCATATTTGCAATCAAAGTAAAATGGGTTGTGTTTTGTATGAAGATAAAATTCCGTTCAATGAAGAGGCCAAAGAATTTGCCTACAAACTTCAATTAGATCCTACAGCCTGCGCTTTGAGTGGCGGAGAAGATTATGAATTGTTGTTTACTGTTGCACAAGCTGATTATGATAAAATAAAAGTAAATCCTTCGATTTCTATTATTGGTTATATCGCGCCTGAATCTGAAGGAAAACATCTTATTACAAGAGGTGGAAACAAGCATGAACTTATTGCTCAAGGCTGGAATCATCTCAATAAATAATTAATTTTCTGAAGTACAATAATTCAATCTTTCCAAAATACAGTTTATGACATTGTCGATTATCTCCATGGAGAAATTGCTACTGCTGTGTTTGTGATTACAAGAATAGAAAGAAAGTAATCCAACTTTGTTGCAATTGAACATTTGCCAAAGATCATTACTCAATGCTATAAAATTTATTGTTCCAAAAAAATCTGTTTGGTATAAAACATGATAAACAGTATTGTTTTGATCAGTTATTTTTTGAATGAAAGTGTAACTATTTTTTGAATCTAAATCCTGAAAATACTTTTCATTGATTAAGGAAATAGTAGTATAGTTTTTTATGATGATTCCTGTTGGGTCAGTTACAAGCTGATTTGTTTTGATAAAATGCTGCGCAAATGAATATTGCAAATGGAAGCAGACCATCAAAGTGAAAAGGACTTTCTGCATTACATTATTTTAAGGAATACAAAGGATCAATACAAATGATATACATACTGATATCGGCTTCGTTTTGTTTTACCAGCTCCTTTAAGTTCTTTATTAATGGGTCATAGTAAGTGCCATAGGAATGTGAATACAACAGGAAAAGTTTAATGCTATTTTCGTCATGATTTATATTAAAAACCGTCTTGTTTATTAGGTGGTACATTTTGTAGACAGATAATTTTTGTGCTTTTTTAAAATGTAATGGATCTTTTTCTTTGTAAGACAAATTCGACAAGACTTCCTTTTCAATTCTTCCAGAGCAAGAGGTGTTTTGATTCAAAAAACTACTTTTCAAAAAACTAGTACTGTCGTTCAAATAACAACCAAGATATAGAACACTGCTATCCCCCTGAATTTTTTCCATCAAGAATTTTTCGTAAGAAGCACTATCCAGATAAAGGAAATTTTTTTGTGCTCCTATGTTTCTCTTCATTATAAATTGTAAATAGGATGACTTAGTTATAAAATCAAACTGCTTGTTGAGCTGGTATTTTTTTATGGCATAAAATTTACAGGAACACCATCCTGTCAGCAACAAAAAAAACAGACATACTTTTTTCATCTTTCATTTATTTAAATAAAGGCAATGTGTTTTAGACATTGCCTTTATGCAGTTATTAATACAAGTTTAGTGTTACTACAAATTCGTCTCCTATTACTGAAACAGGATATATCCCACCTTTAACTAATTTCTCTATCCCTTTCTCTGATTTGAAACTAAGTGATTTGTCTTCTATTTCAAATTTTGAGAAGTCTGATTTTTCATACCCTTTTTCATATTTCAAGGCTATTGGAAAATGTAGCTCTGCAGTTTGGTTTGTCAATTTTGTTGAAACAGACATTTGATCTCCTTTGATGTAACTTTTGCCTACAGGACTAGCACAAAAAACACTAACAGTTAATTTAATACACAATCCAAACCCACCTCTACAACTTGTTCTTGGTTTGTGAAAATTTAAAGTGTTGATAAAAATTGACACCGTTGGATTTGTACCATCTGGACAAAAAACAGCAGTTTCTGCTGTTAAACTGGATGAACTTGTTTTTACAATTTGTGCATTTATGGAATGTGAAATACAAACCATTGCAAATACTATTATTTTTTTCATTTTTATTTTTTTTGTTGGCGCCTACTAATTATACGGCTTTCGGCATTTCCGTTTCAATGGCCATTGATGTTGTAAAATTGGAACATCCATCTTATGTAGCATGAAATAATCACTTAAGAATTTTTAGTCGCACACTAATTTTATTAAGCAATTCGTCGTTGTTATAATCCTCAGTTTTATGTCGTCTTTTTCTTCTTTTAATAACGCGTATAAATCATCGGAATCAATTCTCTATCAGTGAAATTTGTTCTTTAAATATTTTTATCCCTTAAAACAACAAATGATATGAAACAAAAAAACAATGCTGGTGGCTATGAAAGAATGAGAATCGGTAGCACCATACGTAAGTGGAGAAACATCAAAGAAATTAAACAAAAAGATCTTGCTGCAGCATTAAGAATGTCTGAGGCTGCAATAAGCAATATTGAAAACGATTTAACAGATGTTACTTTAAGTCAGATTGAAGATATTGCTGTCACGCTTGACATCACCATTGAAAAGCTTTTCTCTGATCCTCAGGATGCTTTATCTATAAATACCTATTCTAACAATGACCCCAAAAATCAAACTGTGATGGAAAGGGAATTAATTTATGCATTGATCGGCAGTATTGAAAAAAAAGATGAACAATTGAAAGAGGTATTTAATAATGTAATGTATACTATGAAAAAATCTCCTAAGCCTCAGAAGTCACTTTGAAAATCTTAAGGGTTTCTTTTTTAAATAATCGTAATTTTAAGCGGCATTGTTTTAATTGAAATGGGAATCTCAACATACTTCCATTTCAATAGAGAAACAGCTACTTAAATTTATGAGTGTAAATAGATTCTTTATAATTATCTGCTGTCTTTTTTTAAGTAGCAGCTGTAGTATTAATAATTATTCTCCAACAAAAAAGTTTTCGAAAGAGCGTTTGCAAAATGACTTTTCGCTATTGAAAAAAGTTCTTGAAGAAAAACATACCTCATTATATTGGTATTCTTCAAAAGACAGCATTGATTTATATTTCAATCGCTATCTCAATGAAATTAAGGACAGTATGACGGAGCAGGCTTTCGCATGGAAAATCATTTCACCACTTTTAAATAAAATCAAATGTGGACACACCAGCGTTAGTATGAGTAAAAAATATTACAAATGGGAAAAACATCAAAAATTTAAATCGTTTCCTTACCATTTAAAAATATGGGCTGACTCCATGGCTGTTTCCGGACAGCAGTCTTTACGCGATACCTTTTTAAAAAGAGGAACTATCATCAAAAGTGTCAATGGGTTAAATGTTGATGTGCTCAAGAATAAAATCTTCGATTGCTTTCCCCAAGACGGCAATGCTACTAATATTAGTTACATAAGATTGAGTGCTAATTTCCCTTATTTTTACCGTAATCTATTCGGCAACTGCGATAACTATGAAGTCAATTATATTGATAGTTCAGGCAAAAATAGTGTAGTCGTTATTCCTGAATACAATTCTGCATCCGATACTTTAAATAAATCACCAGCAATAAAAATTAAGCAAGCCCCTATATCCAAGTTTCATAAACTAGAACAATACCGTTCCTTCGAAATAGATAGTACAGGCGCTTTTGCCATCATGAGATTAAATACTTTTTCAAAAGGAAGGCTCCGCAATTTTTTCAGAGAATCATTCAAGACGATTCGACAAGAGCATATTCCTAATCTGATTCTTGATATTCGCATAAATGGTGGCGGAAGAGTAAGTACCTCAACCTTACTTACAAAATACCTTTCGAATACTTCTTTTAAAGTTGCCGATAGTGTTTATGCGAAAAAAAATACACTTTCCCCGTACACAAAACATTTTAAAAATAAATTCATCAACAATCTTCAATTTCTTTTTATTGCACGTAAACATAAGGATGCATTATTTCACCTCAATCGGTATGAATCCAAATATTACCCTATCAAGAAGAGAAACCATTTCAATGGTAAATCTTATGTATTAATTAATGGTCCTACTTTTTCAGCATCATGCTTGTTTTCAAATGCCATAAAAGGACAAAAGGGAATTACATTCGTAGGTGAGGAAACGGGCGGTGGATTATATGGCAACAATGGAATAATGATTCCTGATTTTAAATTGCCCTACTCCAAACTTAGGGTTAGAATTCCACTATTTAGAATTGTACAGTTCCATCATGTAAAAGAAAAAGGGAGCGGTATTATGCCGGATATTTATGTACCAACAAATTATGATGCCTTAGTAAAAGGCTACGATAAAAAAATGACTTTAGTCAAACAACTCATCTTGCAATCTTTTAAAAAATAAAATTTATTTATTGGGCTCCTTTAATTTGGAAAAAGTCGGCATCTTTTAAAAACGGCAATTTCGTTCTGATTTCATTTAAATTTTCCTTCTCCAGTATCATCGTAAAAATATCTTCTTCATCAGGCATATGATAAAGCACTTCACCTAAAGGGTTGATGATAATACTGTCTCCGCTGTGGTTGATGTTTTTCCCATCCTTGCCAACTCTATTTACGCCAACAACAAAACATTGGTTTTCAATTGCCCTTGCACAGAGTAAAGTTTTCCAGGCATGGTTCCGGCGTTCGGGCCAATTCGCTACATAAATCAACACATCATATTCTGGAGTGAAAGTATCATCTTGGAATTCACTTTGTTGTCTTGCCCAAACAGGGAAACGCAAGTCATAACAAACCTGAAGATTAATTTTCCAGCCATTTACAGAAGCAATTAATCTTTTCTTCCCAGCAGTAAAATGTTTATCCTCTTCACCATAAGCAAACAAATGTCTTTTGTCGTAATGTCCGAAAGTTTCATTGGGCATCATCCAGATTAACCGGTTGTAAAAATGATTATTTTCTTTAATCATAATACTTCCTGTGAGAATGATGCTATTTTCTCTACTGATTCTTTTCATCCAGCCTATGGTATAGCCATCCATTGGTTCAGCCAAATTTTCTGTATCCATACTAAAGCCGGTACTAAACATTTCAGGCAGAACAACAATAGACGTTTTATTTTCAATCGATTTAATTTTGTCTTCAAACATCGCCAAATTGGAAGATTTGTCTTCCCAAAATAAATTTGATTGGATAGTTGTAATGGTGAGTGTTGACATGTATTATTTACATTTTTAAAAAAACTTATCGATACTTTTGTAAAAATCTGGAATGGAAAAGTACTCAACTTTTATTTAAAATTTATTAATATTTCTTAACAAAGTTATTTTATGAAGACATTGTGTTTATGTTTTATTATGGTTGTTCT
This sequence comes from Candidatus Kuenenia stuttgartensis, assembly GCA_943330835.2. The sequence goes on along the minus strand of CALQJH020000007.1, from coordinate 7,072 downwards.
TCAGTTTGGTTTTTTACATGCACAGGATAAAATTCCAGCATTGGACAAATCTCCCATGGACATGTCTTATTACCCGGATAACTATCCTATGTTGAAAGTACAATCAAATATCACCGAACCTTTGATTGCCAGAATCATTTACAGCAGACCAAGTAAAAATGGCCGAAAAATTTTCGGAGAATTATTAGAGTATGGAAAAGTCTGGCGAGTTGGAGCCAATGAATCCACTGAAATAGAGTTTTTTAAAGATGTTTATATAAATAAAACAAAGATAAAAAAGGGCCGATATACTTTGTATGCACTTCCTTATGAAGATAAATGGACGATGATTCTTAATAAAGAAATCGATACTTGGGGTGCATTTATTTATGATCAGCAAAAAGATGTCGTGAGAGTAGATGTCCCTGTTCAACTATTACAGGATACCGTTGAAGCCTGCACTATTTATTTTGTAAAAAATAATAAGAATATCAATATGTCTATTATGTGGGATAATATTAAAGTCGTTTTCCCCATCTCCTTGACCAAATCTTAAATGTATTTACGATTCCTTCTTTTTTTTGGTGGAAGCATTCATTAATAGGATATTTACAAGATGTGTGGTATCGCCGGAATCATTTCTTCTTACGAATCAGATATTAACATCCCGCTGTTAAAACGGATGTCAAATACCCTTGAGCATAGAGGCCCCGATGGCGGTGGCATGTGGATTAATCCAAAAAAAACTTCAGGGCTGGCTCATCGCCGATTAGCTATTTTAGATTTGTCTTTTGAAGCAGTTCAACCCATGCATTTCAGAGATCGGTATAGCATTGTTCACAATGGAGAAATTTATAATTATCTGGAGTTAAAACATGACCTACAAAAATTTGGGTATCATTTCAAAAGCAATAGTGATACAGAAGTTATTTTAGCGGCATACGATTATTATAAAGAAAGATGTGTTCATTATTTTGATGGCATGTTTTCTTTTGCGATTTGGGACGAAGTAGATCAATGTCTTTTTGCGGCGAGAGACCGTTTTGGTGAAAAACCTTTTTACTATTACAAAGACAAAACGAGATTTATTTTTGCAAGTGAGATGAAAGCGATTTGGACTGCGGGTGTCGAGAAATCTGTTGAAGACAAAATGGTTCTCAATTATCTCTCCTTGGGAATTGTGCAAAATGCATCTGATAAGTCTCAAACTTTTTATAAGAAAATATACTCTCTGCCACCAGCTCATTTTCTAACCTTACATAAGCATGAGTTGACGATTGAAAAATATTGGGATATTGATAAGAATTATTGTGCAAACATTTCCGAATCGGAAGCACTAGAAAAATTGGATCATTTATTATCAGTATCGGTAAGCAGAAGATTGCGTTGCGATGTGCCATTTGGAACAAGTTTAAGTGGCGGATTAGACAGCTCTTCTCTTTTACATTTCATTAAAAAAAACAGCACCGATTCTTTTGAAACATTTTCTGCAACATTTCCAGGGTTTGAAAAAGATGAAAAAATTCATATTGATAAAATGGCGAAACATTTTCAATTGGAGAATTTTACCGTCACGCCCAATGAAATAGATTTGATTGCCGATTTTGATAAACTCCTCTATCATCAAGAAGAACCTTTTACTTCTTCCAGTATTTATGCCCAATACCGCGTTTTCAAATTAGCCAGCGAACAAAATGTGAAAGTCTTGCTGGATGGTCAAGGTGCTGATGAAGTCTTTGGCGGGTATCATAAATATCTGCATTGGTTTTTACAGGAAAAAATAAACAAAGGACAGTTTAAAGAATTTATACAAGAAAGAAAAAATTTCCAAAAGAATAATATTCCAGTAAAGTGGGGAATAAAAAACATTATTGCAACATATCTTCCGCCGCATGTTTCTATTGGATTAGAGAAAAGAGCCTTTAATCAAATTTTGCATCATCCGGATTTAAGTCATAAAATGATGTCGACCATGCAAGGTAGAGAATGGGAGGGTATTCACAAGCCTATTGTTACCAAATTAAATGACATTTTATATTTTGATGTAATGGAAATGGGGCTGGAAGAATTACTTCGATATAGTGACCGAAACGCCATGGCAAACGGATGTGAGGTAAGATTGCCTTTTTTAAATGCAGATTTAGTAAGTTTTATATTTTCACTTCCATCATCATTTAAAATTAAAAACGGTTTTACAAAATCTATCTTACGCCAATTGATGAACAATCGTTTGCCTGATGAGATTGTTTGGCGGAAAGATAAAATAGGGTATGAGCCTCCTCAAAAAAAATGGATGGAAAGTAACATGATGAAAGACTATCTTTTTGAAGCAAAACGCAGTTTGGTTGATCGCGATATTTTAAAACCACAAGTTTTAGAAAAAAAACACCAGCCACTTGATGCACATGATGCCAATAATTTTGATTGGAGGTATATGTGTGTAGCGGGCATGATTAAAAAGGATTAAGCTGTTCAACGTCTAAATCAATCAGTATTGGAATCAAAAAATTTAATATCATTATCTTTGAAACAAATAAAAAAACCATGAGTAATTCTTCTTTAGATAAAATGAAACTTGCCACAAGATTGATACATGCAGGAGCGGAGCCGGATCCTTCTACAGGTGCAATCATGACGCCAATATATCAAACCTCCACTTATGTTCAATCGGCACCTGGTCAACATAAAGGGTATGAGTATGCGCGTTCGCAAAATCCTACAAGAGCCGCCTTGGAATCAGCTTTGGCGATTATTGAAAATGGAAAATTTGGCCTGGCTTTCAGCAGCGGAGTTGCAGCTACGGATGCGGTAATTAAATTACTATCTCCAGGAGATGAAGTAATTGCAGCTAGTGATATGTATGGCGGTACTTACAGATTGTTTACCAAAGTATTTGAAAAATTTGGCATCAAGTTTAAATATGTAGATACAACGAATCCTGAAAATATCACGGCTGTTCTAACAGAAAAATCTAAATTGATTTGGATTGAAACACCTACTAATCCATTGATGAATATCACAGATATTGAAGCGGTGTCTAAAATTTCAAAAAAAGCCGGGACAATACTATGTGTCGACAACACTTTTGCATCTCCCTATTTACAAAACCCATTAGACTTAGGCGCGGATATTGTAATGCATTCTTCCACTAAATATTTAGGTGGTCATAGTGATGTTATTCAAGGCGCTTTAATCATGAACGATCAATCGCTTAAAGACCAGTTATATTTTATACAAAAAAGTTGTGGCGCCGTTCCCGGTCCCTTTGATTGTTTTTTAGTACTGCGTGGAATAAAAACATTGCATGTCAGAATGAAACAACATTGTGAAAACGGCATCATTGTTGCGAATTATTTACGCAGTCATCCGAAAGTGCAGAAAGTATTCTGGTGTGGATTTTTAGATCATCCTAATTATGATATTGCCAAAAAACAAATGCGCGGATTTGGCGGTATGTTGAGTTTTACTTTAAAAGATGAAAGCATAGAAGCTGCAACAAAAGTGTTATCAAGTACAAAACTATTTTCTTTAGCGGAAAGTCTTGGTGGGGTAGAATCCTTAATCAATCATCCTGCAAGTATGACACATGCCAGTATACCAAGAGAAGAGCGCCTTAAAAACGGATTAACAGATGGCTTGATTAGATTGAGTATCGGGATAGAAGACGCTGCTGATTTAGTGGAGGATTTAAAACAAGCGATTGACTAATGCGGGAAGAGTTAAAAATATTTTTAGATAAAAAGGTTGAAATGTATAATCAACCTTTTTTTATTGAGTCAGATCCAATTTGTGTTCCGCATTCCTTCTCCAAAAAACAAGACATAGAAATAGCAGGATTTTTTGCTTCCATTTTTGCATGGGGTAACCGAACTACCATAATCAACAAGTCGAAGGAATTGATGAAATTAATGCACAATGCACCTCACGACTACTGCTTGCACCATACTTCAAAAGATTTAAAACAACTATTGTCATTCAAACATCGAACCTTCAACACAACAGATTTATTGTACTTTGTCGAATTTTTAAAATACCATTATAAAAGCCATGATACATTAGAAACGGCATTTGTGCAATCGATGAAAAAGAAGGATGAAAATATAGAGAATGGACTTAATGGTTTCTATGATTATTTTTTCTCTTTGCCGGATGTGCCTAAAAGGACAAGAAAACATATTGCGTCCCCAAATAAAAAATCATCTTGTAAGAAATTAAATATGTATTTGAGGTGGATGGTTCGCAATGATAAAAAAGGAGTGGACTTTGGAATTTGGAAAAATATTAAACCTTCACAATTAATTATCCCACTTGATTTACATGTTTCCCGCGTTGCAAAAAATTTTAATCTTATTACTAGAAATCAATCAGACTGGCTTTCTGCCGTTCAGCTCACAGAAACATTGAAGCATTTAGATCCCAAAGATCCGGTCAAATATGATTTTGCTTTATTTTCTTTAGGTGTATTGGAAAAGTTTTAAATGGTAAGATGGACTACACAGCAAACAGCAATACAACATCATTAGAAAAAGTTTTGTTTTATTTCAATTATTACTTTTCAAATAAATCGGCTTCAATTGGATCCTTACAGATATATAATACAACAGGAAATCTTGTAAAATCAGTATTTAACAATAAGCGTTTTGGAGTGGGAAAACACGTTGAAGTGATAAACACTGCTGAACTTTCAAATGGAATTTATATGGCAACATTATTTTTAAATGGAAAATCACAAACGAAAAAAATAATCATCAGTAGAAAGTAGTATCCTTTGATAATAAAATACCTTCCTGAGGCCTTCCTAAAAGAATACTTCTCTCATCAATTAATGACCTTAATTCCGGTGAATTTAAACTATCAAGCATTTGATTTTTAAGATAGAAAGAACGTAGCGTATTATCAGGTTTATGCCATTTGATTATTTTACATGCGCAACTTGCATTCTCTATATCATTAATGACTTCTTCAATTTCCCCGCCTTTTCCAAGCTTCGTATACACTTCCCTGATACCTATTATTTTATTTTTTTTGCCAATATCAAAATTCCAGGAAGTTGATATCGCAGTAAGATTAGCATTATTGTAATTCAAGTCTAACAAAGAATGTCTGGGAGATTCTGTGACGTTGTCTTTTTTTCTTATTTTGGAAAAAATAGATACAATGCCGGGAGATTCAAACTGCATATATCCAACGTGGTCAAAACTTGCACCATAACGGTTAAATGTAAAGTAACCGTCTTTGTATTTTATACTTACAACATTTGATACCACTTTATGAAATCTGTTGGGATCAGAAATTCTTGCTTGAGGAGATCCGGTATAACATAACCAAACACCTTCCAAACTATCAATTTCCATTTGAGTGGGTTGATAAGGAAGAATATTCATGTCGCTTTTCATTACCTCCCAACTTTGTTTAGATTCCTTGTAATTCACTAAAGTGCCAATCCAGAGTAAAAGCAAGGCAACTAACACCATCTTTAATAAACTAGCCTTTTTAGTGAATTGTTTATTTATTACCGATAGCTGTTTTTTTAATTCAATATTTTCCTCTTCAATAATAAAAATCTCCTCATTTTTTTCTTGACCAGACTGTTCAATCAAATTGATATCTGTAGGATTTATACCAAATCGTTTCCGACCCATCCCAAATAAATAAATATAACAGGCATCAACAAGAAATGGACGAGGATGTGAAACGATTCCATTTAAGGCATCTTTGATTTGGCCGCCGGTAATGTCATATTTTCTATATGGATATTCTTTAGGATTCGGATTCGTGTCACCAGGATAGGCGCCTGTTCCTAATTCTTCAAAGCTATTAGGGAGCTCTTTGGTAATCTCACTTAACACTATGGCAAGTGATTCGTAATTCTTTCTATTGGTATTTTGAATAATTTCTATACCAGTTTCTACTTTATACTTCTCCACTACTTGTTTTAGCAAGTATACAATCTCTTCTTTACCCTGTTTAAGTTTTTCCATAAAAATAAGAGTATCAATGCTTTATGATTTTTCGGAAATATATTAAGCCTTCCGAAACCCGATAAATCATTTAGTAAAAATTTAGTAGCCCTAAATCATTATTTACAGTTCAAATAATTGAAATTTTACATTATAGTAAAAAACCAGTCCTTTCTTTAATTGCTTATGTTACTACAAACTTATAAAAATTTAAGTTATAAAACGATTGCTAAATAATCACTATTAAAAACAAATAACTAGCCTGTTTATAATATAGTATTAATTTATTATAATACTTAAAAATCAATCGGCTAATCATTATTGCCAATGCTATAATTATAAATGTTGAGTTATTAATATTAGTTTTGAAGTAGTGTAGTTAATACAAAAATTTCATATATAATGGGATTGTTTCAAAAAATATCGATTCTGCTGTTATCAGTATTCATTTTTAATATGGCTGCTGCACAAATTAACAGCGCAAGCTCAGGTAAACAACAATTCTACTTTGACAATGGCGGAAAATTGAAAAATCCAATGAAGGTTTTTTATTTCTCCCCTGTTGGAAATTCAGATAGTTTGCCGATCGTTATCATGCTTCATGGTGCTCATAGAGACGCTTCTGCGTACATGGATGACGTCATTAATGCAGCAATTGTATTTGGCTGTAAAGTAATTGCACCTGAATTTGATAAAGAAGATTTTCCAGGATTGGAACGTTACAATCTTGGTAATGTGTATGATAATAATAACAATGCATACAATAGTCCGGAAAAATGGAGCTTTTCACTCATTGAGCCACTATTTGATTATGTAGTTAAAGAGACCAAAGCCAGTAATAAAGGATATTATTTGTATGGTCATTCGGGTGGTGCGCAGTTTGTTCACCGATTTTTAATGTTTGTAAACCAGCATCGCGTAATTAAAGCAGCCATTGCTAATTCGGGCTGGTATACGGCTACTGATAATAATATTGACTTCCCTTTTGGTTTAAAAAAATCTCCGATTTCAACTTCCAATTTAGCCTCCTTTTTTTCTACTAGGCTTTTTGTATTGTTGGGAATGGATGATAACAAGCGGGAATCAAAAGATTTTAATGCAACTGCAGAAGCAGATATGCAAGGAAGAAATAG
>CALQJH020000006.1 GCA_943330835.2 Candidatus Kuenenia stuttgartensis | reverse complement strand
TGTAATTTTTTTCGCATCCCCGGGCATGCAGATTCCTATATAACAGACCTTGAAACCTACAAACAAAAAATTGAAGAAACCATCAAATATGGAGGAGATCAATTGTTATTACAGGGTGGTCATCATCCCGAACTAGGTTTAAGTTTTTATGTCACTCTTTTTAAAGCATTAAAATCTCTTTACCCCAACATTAAATTACACACACTCGGACCTCCAGAGATTGCTCATATCACCAAGCTAGAAAAAAGTACCCATCGCGAAGTGTTGATAGCATTAAAAGAAGCTGGTATGGATAGTCTTCCAGGGGCCGGCGCAGAAATATTAACGGACAGGGTTAGACGATTAATAAGTAAAGGAAAGTGTGGGGCGCAAGAATGGCTGGATATCATGCACGAGTGTCATAAATTAAATATCACCACATCTGCTACAATGATGTTTGGCCATGTAGAAACCATTACAGAACGATTTGAGCATCTGGTGAAAATCAGAGAAGTACAAAGTCGGAAGCCCGAAGACGTAAAAGGTTTTCTTGCTTTTATTCCATGGACCTTTCAGGACGTCGATACCTTATTAGCAAAAATAAGAGGTGTGCAAAACTTAACTACTGCTGAAGAATATATTCGTATGATTGCGATGAGCAGAATCATGTTGCCTAATGTAAAAAACATTCAAGCTAGCTGGCTTACTGTTGGAAAACAAGTTGCCCAGTTGTGTTTAAATGCAGGTGCCAATGATTTTGGAAGTATCATGATTGAAGAAAATGTAGTAAGTGCTGCTGGAGCTCCTCATCGTTTTACTAGCAAAACCATTCAGGAATCTATTAAAGAAGCGGGATTTGAACCGCAATTAAGAAACCAGCAATATGAATGGAGAGTATTGCCTGTAATGGAAGAGCAAGAAATAAATTATTAACATTTACCTACAACGAGAAGACTGATATTTGTGAATGCGTTTGTGCAATATATTTTTGAACATCGCGTTTTAATTATTCAAAATCCGATATCATGAATACCCAAGGAAAACCAAAGCCTTCTAATCCATTGCTTCATGCAATTATTTCCTTTATAGAAAAAATGAGGCAACATCCGGAATCTTATCCCATAAAATATTATAAAAAAGGATATCAATACAAAAGGCCGGGAAGATCAAATATTAAATCGATTAACTAAACAAATATTCGACGTCCGCCTTAGTCAGGCCTTTTACAAAAGTTGTTTCGTCTGAAATTAATTCTTTAGCAAGAATTTTTTTCCGCTCTTGTAATTGCAGGATTTTGTCTTCAATAGTATCTACACAAATCATCCTATACGCAAAGATGTTTTTGGTTTGGCCGATACGATGTGTTCGATCAATCGCTTGTTGCTCTACTGCAGGATTCCACCATGGGTCTACAATATATACATAGTCTGCAGCTGTCAGATTCAATCCGACACCTCCCGCTTTGAGGGAAATTAAAAAGACGCGGCAATCATCGTTATTTTGAAAATTCTGTATCGCCTTTTCTCGATCTGTAGCAGAAGTGCTTCCATCAAAATATTCAAAGGGCACATTTTGTTCTTGTAATTTTTCCTTTATTAATGCTAACATTCCTAAGAATTGAGAAAAAATTAAGGCCTTGTGTTGTCCAATATTTTCGGATATTTCTCTTGTTAACTCATCAAGCTTAATGGAATGGTTAGCATGTTTTTCTTCCTCATTTAAAATAGCAGGGCTATCACAAATCTGGCGCAATTTCATCAACCCTTGTAAAATAGTTAATTGAGATTTTTGAATTCCTTGCTGATCAATTGTTCCTAAAATTTTATCCCTGTACTCATTTCTGTAGGCTTCGTATATATTTCGTTGCTCACTTTCCATTTCACAAAAAAGAATGGTTTCTGTCTTATCTGGAAGGTCTTTGGCAACTTGTTCTTTTGTGCGGCGTAAGATAAATGGATAAAGCAGTTTCTTTAAATGTTCTTTTTGTTCTGGTTCACCAAACTTATCAATCGGGGTGGCAAATTCGTTTCTGAAAAACTCCATGCTTCCTAATAATCCAGGATTCAAAAAATTCATTTGAGCAAAAATATCAAACGTATTGTTTTGAAGCGGAGTACCGCTCATGCATAAACGATTTTTAGCCGTTAAAAGACTTGCAGCTTTTGTAACTTTAGAAGAAGGGTTTTTAATCGCCTGGCTTTCATCTAATACAACATAATCAAAAAATATCTGTAAAAACAAATTGATATCACTTCTTAGCGTTCCATATGTAGTGATAATAATATTGTGCTTGGTTAATTCTTCGTGACTTCGAAGTCTTGTATTACCATGGTGTACATGGAATGTTAATCCTGGTGTGAATTTTTTAACTTCATTCTGCCAGTTATAAATTAGGGTGGTTGGACAAATCACTATCGATTTCAAGCCATCATTTGTTTTTTTATAATACTCAAGCATGGTCAATGCCTGAACCGTTTTACCCAAACCCATATCATCTGCTAAAATTCCTCCCCAGCCCACTTCGTTTAAATAATTCAACCACTGATAGCCCGCAATCTGATAAGGTCTTAACACAGCTTGAAGCGTATCTGGGACCGCGATCTCTGAAATATTTTTATACGCTCTTATTTTTTCAAACTTTTCATCTAAGGCAAAGCTAATTTCTGTTTCATCTCTGTTTTCATAAAGTTCGTCTATCACGCTCATGTGATATCTTGATAAACGTAGTTTGTCGTTTTTACCATCTCCAACTTTAAATAAAAGAGAATATCGCTTAAGCCATTCATCAGGTAAAATTCCCAATGTGCCGTCTTGGAGCTGAACGAAAGACTGTTTACTCGCAAGTGCTTTTTTAATATCCGAAATGCCAACTCGCTGTTCCCCAAATTCAATTTCAATTTTTGCATCAAACCAATCCATTCCACTACTAACATGAATATGTGTATTAGGACGAGCTGTATTAAATCTAAAGTTTCTTAATAACTCGAATCCAAAAACAGGAATCTTCTTTTCTTTCATCGCGTCTACAAAAAGAAAAAACCAATTGTTACGCAATACATCTACGCCTCTTAAAACAAGCGCCTGGTTATCTAATTGTCTTACAAACATGGAATGCAATCCCTCCAGCTCCTGTATGAATTTTTCTTCTGCTTTTTTATTGCGGTGAATTACTAATATTTTATCGCCATCAGGAAGTGTAATGGTATTTCTATCAGATGGCTTTGTATCAAAACCATTATAACCAAAAATTGGCTGGAATAAAAGATAGTCGCCTTTTTCAATGAGTTGGAGTTTTATTTCCGGTGTGCCTCCTTTTATTTCTTTTATTAAGCTTTTATCAAAATCAACCTGGTATTCTCTTGTCAAGGGCAGAATAATTTCCTGCATCGTTTTCGACCAATCAGCTTTTGTTAATTTCACATTTCCCTGCTGTAAAAACTTTTCTGCCTGAATAATATCTTCTGTTTTATTCCAGGTATACAATACATCATCATTTAAAAAAACCAACATGCTATTGCATTCGTTCTTGTGGAATGGAATAGTTTTATTCCCCACTTTTACCATACAAACCAACTCTAGTTTTCCACCATCAGCCAATACTTTAAATACTGGCGACATGAATTGATCACTTAATTCAATATCTTTTAAATTAGACGTGATGAATTTTTTTGGAGCTGGTAAATTAAAAATGAAATTATTTTGGGTTTCTTCTTCAAATATTTTTTTAAGCTTGGGGTGTAAATATTCTGCGATTAATGATTTTGTTTCTTCTGGAAGATCTTCACCTTCGTTTTGAATAATATTATCCCAGATACCACTAAATGGCGAATTTCTGTTGAGGTATTTATTAATCTCTGTGGCTTGTAATTTTCTTATTTGTTGAAAAAACATTTTATCGCCTTCGCTAAAAAGCTCTGTGTTCACAAATTTGGTAAGATCCAGCGATTCTGCTTTGTTGATATATTTCCTGTTTTCTTCATCAGCATCTCCCTGAATGGCATCGATAATAAATCCAGGATATTGTTTAGCATTAAAATTAAAAACAAGTCCTAGTTTTTTAAATGACTTTTCTTTTATTACAAGTTCTTCCTTAACAGGCAGATTTTGCAATACTGCGGCAGAATAGGATTTAGCAGGTTCTTGTGGCATTGATGCAACCCTCTTTATTGATGAATCAAGAACTTGCAAAAAAGGTTTTCCTTCTTTGTATGCAAATTCAAATTTTCCAGAAAGGTCATCATTCAAACTATATCCATAAATCTGCAATAATTTATTTTTTTCCTTATCCCAATTTCTGATACTATCAAAATAATTAGGGCCAAAAGCATTTAATAATTGTAAGAGCAGCAGTATTTTGTGTTCGCAAAGTGGGTGAGATGTTTCTGCACAAGTACAAGAGGTGTCAAAGTTTCTCTCTTCATTTTTCTGAATGACCAACGGGTAGGTATTCCCTCCGTATTTCAACTCCGCTTCTACACGCTCGTCATCCGCTTTTAAAATAACGGCTTTGGAGATATGTGATATTTTTTCTGCGTCTTCATAAATTGCAGTAGAACTTAGCATTTTAATGGTTCTCAGGTCAATGTTTTTCATTTTGGCAACCGTATGATACTGGTTGTATTGAATCACACCTATTCCCAACATGTTCTTGTCCGCCATATCTTGCAAACGAAATAACGCTGCCGATTCATGCCTGCAAATATCCCCCATATTATAAGGACAAGAGCACCTCAATGACATCAATTTTGGATCGATATATTTTTGTACATAAACTTTGTAAAATGTAGCATAACTATCATCTTTAACCCGAAACACAATACTACTCAACAATTCATCATGTTCGATAAGTTCAACGAATCCGGAACCATGTATTTTTTTGCCACGACGAATAACTTCCTCGGTGCCGTTATTATAGATATGCTTAATGATATGCGGTAATGCCAAAACAATATTACTTTTAAATGAAGCCTTGAGAAAAGGGCAATTTGCAAAAGTAAAGGAAAATAACTCAGCTAATTATTATAAAATGTAAGATTGTGGAGAATTATTATTTTATCCTCGAATAAGTTTGCCTTCTTTATAAATAGGTAAAACCGAAGCCGTATTTGCTGTAAGGCAATGTTTAATATCCTTTTCCAGTCCATATGAAGAAAGCCTTTGGTAATGTGATGCTTGTTTTGTTTTCATAAATTCAAACAAATCAGGGGAGGCTTCATTATATAATCCTTCTGCTATTTTTGAAGAATCACAATTAATGCTGAAATGTGATTTTACTTTATCAATTACAGCTCCGGCGAAAAGCATGTCTTCTATATTTATTCGATCCTTCCAGGCCGCGCAGGCTAGTAATACAGGTTTGTTTTTTTTAATTAAAAAATCAGCAACAGCATCAAGGTTGGCAAAAGATCCTGTAATGATTTCATTGGCACCATTGGCTAATGCCATGTGTAATAATTTCGTTCCATTTGTTGTTGTTAATACCAGCGTCTTCCCTTTTATAAAAGACTCTGGATATTCAAATGGAGAATTACCGTATTGAAGACCTTCGGCCACTTTTCCGTCTCTTTCGCCTGCGGTAATGGCACCCATTTGTTTTCCTATACGAATGCAATCGTTTACACTATCTACGGGAATAATTTCCTTCGCACCATTATAAAGAGCAGCAGCAATCGTTGATGTTGCCCGTAACACATCAATTACTACAACAACGCTTTGGGTAATATCATACAGGTTTAATAATGCAGGCGATAACGAAGTAAAAAGAACGGGAATTTTATTTGATTTCGGCATTTAGAGAGACTATAGAACGATTTAAAAATGTTGTTATTCGAAAGGCATTTTTACAACCTTTGCTTTTAGTTTATTATTTCGGATATTAATGTAAATTTCATTTCCAAGTGACGCCTCTTTTATGGCTACATATCCCATTCCTATGGCTTTTCCTAATGAAGGCGACTGTGTTCCCGAAGTTACTTTTCCAATTACTGAACCTTCGTTATCTGTGATGTCATAATCATGCCTGGCAATACCCTTGTCTATCATTTCAAATCCAACCAGCTTTTTGGTTACGCCATTGTTTTTTTGATTTTCAAAGATTTCACGCGAGGTGAATTGTTTGGTGAATTTTGTAATCCATCCTAAACCCGCTTCAATTGGAGAGGTGGAATCATCAATATCGTTTCCATAAAGACAAAAGCCCATTTCTAAACGTAAGGTATCTCTTGCACCAAGACCAACGGGTTTTATTCCAAAGGATTCTCCAGATGTAAAGATTGCATTCCAAATAATATCGGCATGATTGTCTTTATCCTCAAAATAAATTTCAACTCCTCCGGCGCCTGTATAACCTGTTGCGCTAATCAACACATTATCTATTCCGGCGAGCTTTCCTTTAACAAAAGTGTAATACTTTAGATTTAGGATATCCATTTCCGTTAGCGCCTGTATCACTTTTGTTGCTTGTGGACCTTGTACAGCCAAAAGCGCTGTTTTTGAAGATGTATTATGTATCTCTGCTCCATTACAATTTTGACTTGTGATCCAACTCCAGTCTTTGTCTATATTTCCTGCATTTACCACAAGCATATAAGCCTTGTTTTCTTCCACACAATACACAAGTAAATCGTCTATTATACCACCGTTGCTATTTGGTAAACAACTATACTGAATTTTTCCGTTTGTTAATTTAGAAGCATCGTTACTGGTTACCCTTTGTATTAAATCTAAAGCATGAGGCCCTTTTACAATAAATTCTCCCATATGGCTCACATCAAAAACGCCCACATTTTTTCTAACGGCAAGATGCTCGTCATTTATTCCTGTATAGGATATCGGCATGTTAAATCCTGCAAATTCAGCCATCTTGGCGCCTAATGCTATATGCTTTTCTGTAAATGGAGTGGTTTTCATTTTTAAATATTTGTTGGCAAATGTATATCAAAAATACCGCTCTTAAATTTTATGCTTATTTCAACAATTGATAAATAAGAAAACTACACAAATAAGCCAACCCTGTCATATAGGCCAATTGTATCATTGGCCACGTCCAACTGCGGGTTTCTCTTTTTACAATCACGATGGTACTCATGCATTGCATGGCAAGTACGTAAAAAATAAGTAACGAAAGTCCCGATGCAAGGGTATACGTTTTTGAGCCATCTTCCTTTACTGCTGCTGCCATCTTATCTTTTAGTGTACTGCTTTTATTATCGGCATTATCGCCAACGCTGTAAAGAGTTGCCATTGTACCCACAAAAACTTCTCTCGCCGCAAATGATGTAATTAAAGCAATACCAATTTTCCAGTCATATCCCAACGGTGCAATCACCGGCTCAATCGTTCTACCCAAATGTCCTGCAAAAGAATTTTGTAGTAATTCGGCATTTTTTTGCTTCGTGAGTAAAAGAGAATCTGCCGGATGTTGTTGAATTTTAAACAAATAACTTGTTTTGATTTCTTGCATTTTTTTAGGAGGACCAAACGTACTTAATCCCCACAACAATAAACTAATCAGCATGATTACCTTCCCTGCATCAAAGACAAATATTCTTGCTTTTTCATACATGGTGTAAAACATATTCTTCCATCTTGGGCTTCTGTAAATCGGCAACTCTAAAATGAAAAAGCTTTTTTCTGTTGATGTAATAAACCACTTCATTACCCAGGCAACCAACATAGCCATTGTTGTACCAAAAAGATACAGACACATCATAACCATTCCTTGTAAACTGATAAATCCAAGATATATTTTTGAAGGAATGACCAACGCTATTAATATAGTATATACAGGAAGTCTTGCACTGCAACTCATTAACGGTGTAATCATTATCGTCAATAAACGTTCTTTTTTATTTTCAATATTTCTTGCACTCATAATTGCAGGTACTGCGCAAGCAAAACCACTAATCATGGGCATTACACTTTTTCCATTTAAACCGGATTTACGCATAAGCTTATCCGTTAAAAAACTGATTCTTGCCATATAGCCACTATCTTCCAGAAGCGTAATCAAACCAAACAATATCATAATCTGCGGCACAAAAATCATTATGCCACTTAGCCCTGCCAAAAATCCATTAATAAATAAATCACTTAGCCAATTAGCAGCAAGATGTTCTGACAGCCAACCTCCCATTAATCCAAAGCCCCATTCAATAAAATCCATTGGATACCTGGCCATCCAAAAAACACTTTGAAAAAGAAAAAACAACACAACAGATAGTATTAAATATCCCCAGGTGCGGTGCAATAAAATTTTGTCTATTTTTTCTGTGAGTAAATATTTTTTTAAGGGATTTGTTTCTTCAACAGCTAATTGCATAATATGCTTGATACGCGCGTACCGCTGCATGATTTCTTCTGCTTGTGTCTTTGTTGAATTGAATTTATTTCTGATTTTTATTTCCTCAATTACCGCTGCATCTTTTTTAGAAAGAGAAAACTGTTCATGATTAATTAAGTAATGAATGGCTTTGTAACTACTAAGTTCTGGGAAAATTTGTCGGACTTCTTCTATCGCTTTTGGCGCCAACATTGAACTGTAAATAAATTCGGGCGCTGCTTTGGCATTCCGATCCAATATTGTTTCTTCTATCGTTTTTTTTAACGCGTCAATACCTTTGTTTTTTCTTGGGTTAACTACAACAATCGGAACGCTTAATTCTTTTTCCAAAACCCCAATATCTATTTTAATTCCTTTTTGTTTCGCGATATCCATCATCGTTAATACAACAACAACAGGAATCTTTAAATCAATAATTTGGGAACAAAACAATAAATTTCTACGAAGATTACTGGCATCAACTGCAAGCAGAATCATGTCAGGAACAATCAACTCGTCTTGTTGTAAGAGGACTTTGTAAGACACCCACTCGTCGGCTCTTTTAGGATAAAGACTATAAGTGCCTGGTAAATCTATAAAGTTGGCGGTAAGCTGGTTGGAGATTTTACATAACCCTGTTTTTTTATCAACAGTCACACCCGGAAAGTTGCCAACCTTTTGTTTTAAGCCGGTTAGTTCATTAAACAAAGAACTTTTGCCGCTATTGGGATTCCCTACTAATGCTATGTTTGTTTGTTGTGCCAACGTTGAAGTCTATGTGAATTTGTTGTGCAAAAATAATAGTAATGAATTTCTTATAGCTTACGAAATAAAGAAAGATAGGAAATCAATCTCTATCTTTATGCCAGTTAAATTAAAAGGTCTTATCGGTAACACATGAAATTAAAAATTGATAACGAACAGCTTGCAGAGGAGTTTTTTGAAAACACTCATCTATTGGGCATTGTAGCTCCTGTAAAAAGTTATCAGTTTATCTGGCATATTAACCAGCAGCTTGGTTGCAATTTTAGATTGAATAATGACATTGAAATTGAATTAAGAAAAAAAACGCGGAATTATTTTTTTGAAATCTATGAACATCAAATTCCGAGAAGCTGCTTATTCTATTACCTCTATCACAATCAATATAATGGTGAATATCTGTTACCCGAATTTAAACACCTGGATTTTTTATGGTTAATTAAGGGAGACGATATGGATAAAGAAGAACTGGATTCACTTCAACAATCCATTCGAAAAATTCCTTCTGTACAACTTGTAAACGAGATGACAAACGAAAAGATAAAAAACAAACAACATTTAATTTTTTAAACACGCTTATGTGGGAAGAAATCAATAACCAGCTTTACAAAAAATTTGTTTTTAAAAATTTTATAGATGCTTTTGAATTTATGAAAAAAGTGGCTCCGCTTGCAGAAAAAATGAATCACCATCCCAAATGGACAAATGTTTATAATGTCGTGGAGGTTTGGTTAAGCACTCATGATGCGGGAAATGTTGTAACTCAAAAAGACTTCGCACTTGCCGAAGCTATTGATGGTATTTGTTAGTTTTTTACTTCTACAGCTTTTTCTTTCTTTGCAGTGATTCTGCCAATTGGTTGAATCGCGTTTTCATATCCATTGGTTTTTAATAAGTCAATCACCAGGTTAACCGCATCTTCCCTAACGCTGAATAATAACCCTCCATTGGTTTGTGGATCGGGTAATAAATTAAAGGCTTCCATTACATTAACACCTTTCTCAAAAATAGTTTTTGTACTATAACTATTCCAGTTTCTATACGTTGCATCTGGAACAATTCTGCTGGCCAAATATTCTTTAGCGCCGTTAATAATCGGAATAGCTGCATAAAATAGTTCAGCAGATACGTTTGACCCTTCTGCTATTTCAATGAGGTGTCCAAGCAGGCCAAATCCAGTAACATCGGTCATCGCGGTAACGCCTTCAATTTTTCCTAATTTTTCTCCGAGTTTATTTAATTGTGTCATCTGAATAATCATATCAATTACATGCTCTTCTTTAATTAGGTTTCTTTTTTGTGCTGTTGCCAATATTCCTACACCAATGGGCTTTGTGAGAAAAAGCCAATCGCCTTCTTTAGCAGTATTGTTTTGTTTGATATTCTTCTTGTCAATAATTCCGGTTACTGCCAATCCAAACATAGGCTCTGCTGTATCAATAGTATGTCCGCCAGCCAATGGAATTGATGCTTCAGCACAAATACTTCTGGCGCCATCCAATACTTGTTGAGCCAGTTTAGAGGAAAGTTTTTCAACAGGCCAGCCTAAAATTGCAACGGCCATTAATGGTGTTCCTCCCATCGCATACACATCACTGATAGCATTGGCAGATGCAATTCTTCCAAAATCAAAAGCATCGTCAACGATGGGCATAAAAAAATCTGTCGTTGAAATAATGGCTCTGCCATCTCCTGCATCAAAAACAGCCGCATCATCATTGCTCGCATTCCCCACAATTAAATTTTTATGATTGCCGAACAGCAGATCACTTTGTAATATTTCCTGTAAAACATTAGGTGCGATTTTACAGCCGCATCCAGCTCCTCTTGAATAAGCTGTCAATTTAATTTGATCTTCCATATTATTTAGGATTAAAAAACGACAGCAGACTTTTTGTATTCAATGCGATATCGATTTTTGTAAATGAAATTGTTTGTAAGAGCGCTGTTATGTTTTCTCTGTTATGCAGCGCTTTGATATAGTTTTTATCATAGTACGTTAGCAACAAGACAAACGCTTCTCTGATATTATCTTCTAACAAAAAGTTGATAGCTGTTTTTGTTTCTAAGGGTCCGAATCTTTTTTGAATACGCATGATGGCGCTTACTAATTTTTCTTTTTCGAATTGACCATACCCTTTTATGATAAAGTCAAGCCTTTCTTCAAAGGGAATATCTATAAAACAAAGTGGTGACTTGCGGATTATTTTCCAAAAAGAAGGAGGAATATTAAGTACACCAATTCTCTGGCTTTCATCTTCTATCCAAAAAGGACTTGTCGATAATTTATGAAGCGCTATAGCAAGTTTGTTTTCAAACATCTCTTGTGAAGGTTGCTGTGGCTGACCTATTCCTCCAAACGCAGAACCCTTATGACTGGCAAGGCCTTCCAAATCAATAATGTTTTCGTTGTTTGCTGAAAGCGATTTTAACAACGCTGTTTTTGCGCTTCCGGTATATCCTCCCAATACTTTTATGTTATAGTCTTTTTCGAATTGTTGTAAAACCCAGTTTCGAAAAGCTTTATATCCTCCAATTAGTGTGTATACTTCAAAGCCATACAAATCCAGCAACCATGCAACTCCTGCGCTTCTCATTCCTCCACGCCAACAATGAACCAATATTATATTGCTTTTTATTTGTTGTATTGAAAGAATTTTTTCGACATCTTCAACCATGCTTTTCATTTTCACACCAAAAAAATCAAGTCCTAATTTTATAGCCTGTTTTTTTCCGACTTTTTTATATGTTGTCCCAACAACTTTTCTTTCTTCGTCACTAAATAAGGGTAAATTATTGGCACCGGGAAAATGTGCATGGTTATACTCTCCATTACTTCTTACATCGAAAACGGGATGTTCATTTGCTAAAACAATAAATTCTGATATGTTGATTTTTTTTATGGGCACTTCTTTATCTATACATGGAAAATTTGTGCTAAATTAACCCGTAATTTTTATACTCTCACACAAATCATCTAATGAAAGTTCGAATCCTTTTTATAGTAGTCTTTTTTATTTTAATTTCCTGCCGTGACAACGATTCCTCCAAAAAAGGAGCTGGGGCTACTTATATTCCTGCTTCTATCAATAAATATGGAAAGTTTCGGAAAGCGTCTGTTAGGTTTCCTGTTTCCACTAAAAAAAACGCCCTTAAAAACAAAAACAGAAGTAAATATTACTACCAAACAAGAACAAAATATAGAAGAAAATAACAATAACCCAACAGGAATTAAGTACCATTACTTATCTAACGCAAGTGTAAAAACCGAATTTTAAAACCCTGATAGCAATATGTTCTTTATCATAAAAAATCATGACTAGATTTATATTAGATAACGAGATCGAAAATATCCAATGAAAACCAAAAATCCAATCCAAACCAAAAAAACCAACAACAAAAGTATCCAACCCTATGAAAAAAACACGGCTTCCAATTCCTATACACTAATTAACTAAACTTCTGAAGCCAAAATACTAAACCCCGGATTTCCGGGGTTTTTTTATGAGGAGATTTTCTTTATGCTTAATTAATTATTACTAATTCCTTCCATAAAAATATAAGGGTCTATTGATTTATAAATATTTATTCCCATGGGCTCTTCCGACATTTCCAATACAAATGTATTATCATACTCACGCATTTGCCACAAATAAAGTTGTACTTCTGGGTCTATTGTTCTAAACAACTCTGGTAATGCACATTTTAAATGAGCTCCCGAACAATCCTCTTTGAACTGGCGATTTTGCTCTATAAAATTATTAAAAGGCGGATTGGGTTTTTTTTCAGTATACACTCTATTTGCAAAATTGGTTCCATTAACCAATATGATCTCTTGTAGGGGTCTTGTTTTATTCATCTTTTAGTTTTTTATCAATTTCGTGTTACTATAACGCTGTTGGCATTATTTTATTTCATTGATAAAATATTAGAAGAAGATTCCCAAAAGTTAATGATGGATTAATTACAACAGGGCCTTTACTACATTGGCAACCAAAAGTGGCCTCCCAAGTGTATAATAATGGAGAACGGGAACACCTGCGGCTTTTAACTCTTTAGATTGTTCCAATAACCACTCTTGGCCTACCTTTTCTACATCAATATCTGTCTTGCAAGCGTTTATGGCTTCTGATAAAGGAGTAGGTAAATCGATGTGAAAGGTTTTTGGTAATATAGTAAGTTGTTTTTTGGTATAAACAGGCTTTAGCCCAGGGATAATCGGAACATTAATGCCAATTTCTCTGCAAGATTTTACAAAGGCAAAGTATTTGGAATTATCAAAAAACATTTGTGTTATGATATAGTCTGCACCAGCATCAACCTTTGCTTTAAGGTGTTTTAAATCGGATTCCATATTCGGCGCCTCAAAATGCTTTTCTGGATACCCGGCAATACCAATACAAAATTTGGTTTTAGAGGTGTTTTTTAAATCTTCTTCTAAATAAATGCCCTCGTTTAAATTGGTAACTTGTCGTAATAAATCAATTGCATATTTATGTCCGCCTGGTTCTGGCTCAAAGGAAGATTCGTTTTTTGCAGCATCTCCCCGAAGCACCAAAACGTTATCTATTCCTAAATAATTTAAGTTTATCAGCGCATCCTCCGTTTCATTGATCCCAAATCCTCCGCAAATCAAATGTGGCACTGTATCTACATTGTACTTGTTCATAATGGACGCACATATAGATTCCGTTCCCGGACGTTTCCGAATAATGACTTTCTCGAAACTTCCATCTTGTCTTTTCTTGAAGGAATGTTCACTTCTGTGGTACGTTACGTTTATAAAAGATGGCTTAAATTCCATTAATGGATCAAGGTGATTGTATAAAGATTGTATTCCTTTTCCTTTCAACGGAGGAAGGATTTCAAAAGAAATTAACGTTTTGTCTGATTGGTTGATATGGTCTGTTACTTTCATCTTTTTATTGGTAGTTGTAAAGATAACGACCAAATGAAAAAGTTTCAAACTTTGTCAAAGTTTGTTGCGGTATTATTTTTTTATTTTATTAAATTATCGCCATTCGCTACTAAACTTCAGTTATTTTTGTAAAAAAATATTTTGAATTTAACCATTCGCACAAAAAATCTTATTAAAAGATATGGAAGCCGGACCGTTGTTAATGACGTTTCTTTTGAGGTAAGCCAGGGCGAAATCGTTGGTTTGTTGGGACCAAATGGTGCGGGAAAAACAACCTCTTTCTATCAGGTAGTAGGCTTAGTTAAATCTGATAGCGGTGAAGTGTTTTTGAATGATGTCAATATTACAAATCTACCAATGTATAGAAGGGCCCAAATGGGCATTGGATATCTTCCGCAGGAAGCAAGCGTATTCAGAAAATTAAGCGTAGAAGATAATATCAGCGCTATACTGGAAATGACAAAGCTCAATAAATCTGACCAAAAAGAAAAACTCGAAATGCTGCTTAATGAGTTTCATTTGCAAAAAGTAAGAAAAAACAACGGCGATACACTAAGCGGTGGAGAAAGAAGAAGAACCGAAATCGCAAGAGCTTTAGCCGTTGATCCAAAGTTTATTTTACTCGATGAGCCCTTTGCAGGAGTGGATCCAATTGCTGTAGAAGATATTCAGGAAATTATCGCCAAACTAAAATATAAAAATATCGGCACCCTTATTACCGATCATAATGTAAATGAAACCTTGTCAATTTGTGATCGCGCCTACCTTTTAATAGATGGAAAAATATTTAAAGATGGAACTGCGGAAGAACTCGCCGGCGATGAACAAGTTCGACGTTTATACCTGGGCCGCAACTTCGAGCTTAAACGAAAAGACTATCTCCATATTCAAGCCGCGAAATAGTTTTTCCTCCCTGATTTTAATCAGGTGTTTTTTTTAACATATTTTTTTTATCTTTCCAAACATGAAATTGCTCTCTTCAGTAATATCAAAATTGGCTAGAATGCGTCTTTGGCGTGTAAAAAACTGGACCAAGCATCCTGTTACAACACAACGAGAAGTCTTACAGGATTTAGTAACAACAGCTCAATATACCTGCTTCGGAAAAGAACACCATTTCTCCACATTATTCTCCGTAAAAGAATTCAAATCCCGTATCCCAATTCGAGATTATGAAGACCATCACAGCTATATACAAAGAATGCTGGACGGTGAAGAAAATGTACTTTGGAATACTCCTATAAATTGGTTTGCCAAAAGCAGTGGCACTACTAATAATAAAAGCAAATTTATTCCGGTAAGCGAAGAAAGTCTGCACGAAAATCACTTCAAAGCAAGTAAAGACGTCCTTACTAATTATTATAATAATTTTCCTTCTAGTGATCTGCTCACCGGAAAAGGATTGGTGGTTGGCGGTTCGCATCAATTAAGTCATTTTAATGAAGATATTCAATATGGTGATTTAAGCGCTGTGTTGATGCAAAACACTCCCTTTTGGGGACAATGGCTGCGTACACCAGAATTAAGCGTAGCGTTATTGGATGATTGGGAAGACAAAATAGAAAAATTGGCTCAGGCGACTGCAAATGAAAATGTAACTTCTATTGCCGGCGTCCCGACATGGACCCTTATATTGCTGAAACGGATTTTGGAAATTAAACAGAAAAAATACATAAAGGAAGTTTGGCCCAATCTGGAGCTTTATATTAATGGTGGCGTTTCCTTTATTCCATATCGGGAGCAATTTGAAAATATCATTGGAAAACCTATAAACTATCTTGAAATTTATAATGCCAGCGAAGGATTTTTTGCCGGACAAGAAAGACCCGATGATGATGGAATGACTTTATTTACCGAACATGGTATATTCTATGAATTCATGCCCGTGGAAGAATATGGTAAAAAAAATCCCGAAACCTTTGGCTTGGATAAGGTGGAAACCAATGTAAATTATGCCCTTGTAATCAGCACTAATGGGGGACTTTGGAGATATTTGGTTGGGGACACTGTCAAATTCACATCGCTTAATCCTTATCGCATTAAAGTTACAGGAAGACTAAAACATTATATTAATGCCTTTGGTGAAGAACTGATTGTTGATAATTCCGATAAGGCTATTGCTATCGCTTCGAAAAAAACCAATGCGCTTGTTTTAGATTATACAGCGGCACCAATTTATTTTTCAGAAAAGAAAAACGGAGCCCATGAATGGCTAATTGAATTTGAACAAGCTCCTACAAACATTAATCAGTTTACCATTGAACTGGATACCGCTCTCAAAGAAGTTAATAGCGATTATGAGGCAAAAAGACAAAAAGATATCGCTCTTGAAATGCCAAAGATTCACATTTTACCAAAAGGAACTTTCACTAAATGGCTTCAGCGAAAAAACCAAGTAGGAGGTCAACATAAAGTGCCACGACTCAGTAATGAAAGAAAAATAATAGAAGAGATTCTTTCCATTATTAATTAGTCAAGTCTTACTTTTGCTAGCAATAAAATAAAATGCTCTTTTGCGACTATTACTAACCAATAAAGTTCGAAGAGGAAAGGCATTATATGATACCAATAAAAATATACACATGAAACTATTAGAAGGAAAAGTAGCCATCATAACGGGAGCGGCTAGAGGAATTGGCGAAGCGGTAGCATTAAAATTCGCAGAGCATGGCGCAAATATTGCCTTTACATTTGTAAGTGATAATAGTGTAGAAAAGGCAAACGCACTGGTTGATAAAATTACAACCTTGGGTGTAAAAGCAAAAGCATACAAAAGCAACGCGTCAGATTTTGCGGCAAGTGAAATATTCGTAGCTGATGTTTTAACAACATTTGGACAAATAGATATCTGTGTAAACAATGCAGGTATTTCAAAAGATAATTTATTGCTAAGGATGACGCCCGAACAATGGGATGAAGTAATGCAGGTAAATTTGAAAAGT
This sequence comes from Candidatus Kuenenia stuttgartensis, assembly GCA_943330835.2. Next base: position 4,298 of record CALQJH020000006.1, on the reverse strand, counting down.
GTCTTCAATATGACCAAACAGGTTATTAAACCCATGATGAAAGCAAAAAATGGCAGCATCATTAATATGAGTAGTGTTATTGGCGAAATGGGAAATGCTGGTCAGTGTAGCTATGCAGCAAGTAAGGCAGGTGTTATCGGTTTTACAAAAAGTATTGCAAAAGAATTAGGAAGCAGAAATATTCGTTGTAATGCGATTGCCCCAGGATTTGTAGAAACAGATATGACCAATTATTTAAATGAAGGGAGCAACGCAGATAAATACAAGTCAATGATTCCTTTGGGAAGATTTGCCAGTGGGGAAGATATCGCCAATGTTTGTCTTTTCTTAGCTTGCGATATGGGTAGTTATGTAACGGGTCAAACAATTAGCGCCTGCGGAGGAATGAACATTTAATCCTCTTACTTATTTTATTGCTTTTATAATTTATAAGCCGTCTTTGTTTTTTTAGTAAACAACATAATCATGATAAATTCATACGACAAACTCTTACTTGAAAATAAAGCATGGGCAACACAACAAGTAAAAAAAGACCCGGAATTTTTTTCCCGTTTATTAGATATACAAACACCGGAATTTTTATGGATTGGCTGTAGCGATAGCCGCGTTCCCGCAGATAAAATAACAGGCACCCAACCTGGCGAAATTTTTGTGCATAGAAATATTGCTAATATGGTTGTGCACACTGATATCAATCTTTTAAGTGTCCTTGAATATGCTGTTGTTGTTTTGAAAGTAAAACATATTATTGTTTGCGGACATTATGGATGTGGTGGTATTCGTGCCGCAATGGAAAATCATTCTTTAGGAATTATTAATAAATGGTTGCGCAATATTAAAGATGTCTATTTTAAACATCGTGAGGAGATTAATCAAGAAAAAAATGATGTAGCTAAAACAAATAAACTCGTTGAATTAAATGTTCAGGAACAAATTTTAAATCTTGCTAAAACATCTATTATTCAAAAGGCCTGGAAGTATGATCAACGACCACATCTTCATGGATGGGTATATGGTTTGAATGATGGGATTATTAAACCTGTTTGCGAAATGGAACCCGGAACAAAAATAGATTCCTTATACGAATACGATAACCTGTAGCCTCTTACCGATAATGATCACACCCGAATTCCTGATAAAAAAATACATGCTGCAACAACACCCGGAAGGTGGTTGGTTTAAAGAAACCTATAGAAGCGAAGAGCTGGTTGAACAATCCTGTTTGCCTGTTAGATTTAGTGGCGAAAGAGTTTTATCAACCGCGATCTTTTTTCTATTGGAATCTGGTAATTTTTCTGCATTTCACCGAATAAAAAGCGATGAGTGCTGGCACTTTTATGCAGGCAGCACTTTACTTATTTATATTATTCAACTAAATGGCTCATTAGAGATTATTCGGCTGGGGAATAATATAGAAAACGGGGAGACTTTTCAATATGTCGTTCCGGCTAATTGTTGGTTCGCCAGTATTCCATCAACAGAAAGCGCCTTCTCTTTTGTTGGCTGCACCGTTTCTCCCGGATTTGATTTTAATGATTTTGAATTAGCAAATAAAAATTCACTAGTTAATGACTTCCCTCAACATGAAAATATGATCACTTCTTTATGCAGACAATAGGCATAAATAGAATTTTTTAATATCCCTTTTTTTATCCTTTAATCTTTCTATCTTCAAGAACGAAAAACAATTCCGCTTTATTCTAAATAATAAACAAGGTGTCCTTTTCTGAAAAAAAACATGAATCAATAAGTCGCCACGATTTTATAGAAGTTGTGTTGAATAAGCATACAAATCAAAAATCTATACATGCTTTAGTTTCTTTTAAAAAAGAAGAACTAATATGTTTATTTACCGCAAAAGAAACTTTTGAAACGCCAAATTATTTAACGCTGCAAATCGACTTAAATAAACACATCTCCCTTTATCCGGAATTTTTACAATACACCAACCATGGCTGTAGCCCTAATGTTTTTTTTGATACAAGAAATATGAAGCTGCTTGCCATAAAAGAAATTAACATCGGCGATGAGCTTCTTTTTTTTTATCCTTCAACAGAACTTGATTTGGCACAATCATTTATCTGTTCCTGCGAAAGCGTTGATTGTATAAAGAATATTCAAGGAGCCTTACATCTTGATGAAAAGGTTTTAAAAAATTATCTTTTAAACGATTTTATTCAATCGCAACTAACCAATATTAAACAGTCTGGTATCTCATGAAAAATAGTACTGCGGCTTTTTTAAAAAACATAGACTTCCAAGATCGAAAGTTTAAAGTTTGGGTTTTAGCTCCAAGCATTGAATCAAAAGATGATACCCTTGATTATTATTATGATTTCTCTCAGAGTATTGCTGAATATACTGCAGTATTTAAACTCTTGAACATAGATTGGCAATGGCAGCCTGTTAATATGACAAACTATATTGAAGTGGTAGCTACAATTGCAAAAGAAAAAAACAAACATGTTGACATTCCAATTGTATTGAATCTTTGTGATGGAGATGAAATTAATGGTACTCCTGGTGTATCGGTGATAAAATTATTGGAAAAAGAAAATATTATTTATACAGGGGCTGATGAATTTTTTTACACAATAACTACTTCAAAAGTTCCCATGAAAACCGCTTTTGATGCCGCTGGTGTTTCTAACGCAGCATGGACTTCTTTTAATGGCATGAACTTTTCTTCATCACGGGTATTTAAGGCTATTGAAGCTCCCATAATTATTAAGCCTGCTGTATCGGGAGGAAGCATGGGCGTTGGTGTAAAAAATGTTGTGGATAATGAAGAAGATCTTTACACACTCGTAAAAGAATTACTAAATGGTTACCATGGATGGAATCTTTCAGCAGATGGTTTTATTGCTGAACAATTTATTACCGGTCCCGAGTATACTGTTTTTATTTGTGGGTCTTATAACAGACCAGAAGACGCTGTTATTTTTTCTCCTGTAGAACGTGTCTTTCACGCCTCTCTTCCAGAAAAGGAAAAGTTTTTATCTTTCGACAGGCTTTGGGAAATTTATGAAACAGAATCAGAAATGCCTTGTCAGGAAAATTTTTACGAATACCAATTGCCTCAGGAAGAATTAATGGATAGCTTAAAGCAGATTAGTTGGGATGCTTTTGTTGCTAATAACGGAATGGGTTATGCGCGAGTAGATATTAGAATGGATAAGGAAACCAAAAAATTATATATTCTTGAAGTTAATGCACAGTGTGGCATTAGCGAAGATGAAAACTTTACTTCTATAGGCGCTATTCTTAAATTTTCAGGAGTTGCTTTTCATAAATTAATCGAGGCTATTTTAACAGATGCCATAAAGAGAAATCAAGATAAAAATAATTAAATAAACAATAAATAAGTTCGACATGAGGATATGTGTGTTACAGCCTGACTATTCAACTTCTGCTGTTGATTATCAACATTACGATCCGCCGAGAGGCCTCGCTTCTCTTTTACCAAACGAAACAATAGATCATGTTTTTTTAAATAAACTCACGGTATATAAACAACTCAAAGATTTAAGTAAAAAAAAATACGACATTTTTGTGAACCTATGTGAAGGATATTTGGAGTGGGATATTCCTTCAATCGATGTTATTTATTTTTTAGAATTATTAAATCTTCCTTTTACAGGACCAACTTCGATTCTTTACGATCCAACAAAAGAATTGATGAAGTATGTTTCGTATACCCAAAATGTAAACACACCACAGTTTGCAATACTTGAATCATTAGAAGACATTAAATCTTCCTGTGCACATTTACGTTATCCTTTATTTATTAAGCCGGCAAAAGTAGGAGATAGTTTAGGTATTGATGAAAACTCTTTATTAAAAAACGATGTTGAGCTATTTGAAAAAGCTAGAAATCTCTTGGAAGAATATGGTACCGCCTTGGTTGAAGAATATATTGACGGTCGAGAATTTACTGTTTTAGTTATTGCCCATCCTGAAAAAAATGGAACGCCTTTTGTTTATAACCCTGTAGAATATATTTTTCCTGAAGGAAGACAATTTAAAACCTACGCACTAAAAACATCTGAATTGCATCTAGAGGCAAACGTTAGTGTGAAAGATGAACTATTATCAAAAAAATTAAAAGAGGCTAGTTCAACAATTTTTAATGGTTTCGGTGGGGCAGGATATGCGAGATTGGATTTTAGAATGAACGACAAAGGAGAATTGTTTTTTCTTGAAATTAATTTTACTTGTTCGGTATTTTATTCAAATGGCATGGAGGGTTCTGCTGACTATATTTTACAAATCAATAATACAAGTCAAAAAGACTTTTT